>CAMLDM010000001.1 GCA_946479025.1 uncultured Candidatus Saccharibacteria bacterium
TAAAGAGGAGGCGTAGTGTATATGACTCTACAAGATCTTGTATTTACCTTAAAAAAGATTAATACTAAAAATAACAAGGAGGAGTGTGTGACTAGGCAAATATTGAGTAAAGGTAGTTTTAATATTAATCATTACGTAGTATTAGGGATTGTTACTTCCATTATTGTTTTTCTCTCTATATCAAGCTTCGCTCACGCTAGCTCAACAACTTCAACTATCAAAGGCATTGCTAAGAAATGCATGGACGTAGAAGGCGGCAAAGCTTCGAATAAACACAAGGTCCAGCTATACACCTGCAACTCTACGGTGGCGCAGCAATGGCAACGTCCAGGAGATGGGACGATTCGCAACCAAGGTTACTGCCTCGACATTCAGTATGGCCAGCTCACTTCTAAAACATCTGTGTGGCTATACGACTGTAACGGCACGAAGGCACAGCAGTGGAATATGAAGGCTGACGGTTCTATCATTAATCCGACATCTGGCCTGTGTCTTGATGACATGTACGGAGCCACTGATAATGGAAACGGCTTCTGGCTGTATGAGTGCAACCAGAGCAAGGCTCAAAAGTGGACAGTGCCAATGCCAAAGACAGTGAAGAAACCAGCTCAAAAAACCGCTCCAGCCCCAAAGTCAGTCGCTCGTCCTCAACCAATAACACCAAAGCAATCTTGCGATCCGAACTACTCAGGCGCTTGCGTACCTATCGCCTCAGATGTTGACTGTGGCGGTGGAAACGGAAACGGGCCGAAGTATGTCTACGGCGTGGTACGTGTTGTTGGCTCTGATATTTATGGTTTAGATCGTGACCATAACGGGTTGGGCTGCGATTAGGGCAGTCGACATAGAAAGGTTTCACTACGAAAGAATCATCTGCACCCGCTCAAGGTGGTACGTGCCGTCACTCGATTTGTTGATACCGTACAGATACTTTGAGTTCGGGCTGAACGTGGCGCTGAAGCCGGGCGTTACCGACATAATGTCGTGCTGGTTCGCGCCGTCGAATTCGTACAGGCGCAGCATGTTGCCGCGGTCGCTCCACAGCATGTAGTTGTCGAGCCATTGCAGCTGGGTCTGTACCGGGCGGGTGCCCTTGAGGGTCGTGTCTGTCTCTTTTTTCAGCTCAAGGTCGTACACTTTATAGACCGCACCTTTTTGCGCCACGAGGAAGCGACCGGCCGTTTCGATAGTGAGGTACTGCGCGCCGCCTTTCATCGTCATTTTTCGGATACTGCGAAGGTTGCTGGCGGCCTTTTCAGATTTTGGCAGATCACCCTTCAATAGCTCGAGGGTATTGCCGTAAGAAACCGCCTCGTACATATCGCCAAAGTATTTGCCGATTGCCAGGTGAAGGGGAGCGCGGCCGTCGTCGGTGTAGGTGCGGATAACGTACGATTGCTCGGCATCGCCTTCGTGGTAGCCAACGCTGCGCGTTTTGGTCTTCGGGTCGAGCGTAGTTGTGTACACGATGGTCGAACGGTCGTAAATGGAGAATTCGGCCACATCCGTTACGAGCGGGCGCGAAAGCGTCGCCGCGCCGAGGTCGATCTTGCGTATGTCGGTTCCGATCTGCGCGTAGAGAACCCGGCTGTTACCGCCATCAAATTCTATCTTCGAGGCATCAATATCCAGAAGCTGCGTTACGTTCTTGGTCCCAGACACGTCTTGAGTGTCAACGATAAGCCATTCTATTTTTTTACTGTCGTAGGTGTGCTTCACCAAAAGATACCGGCTGTCGGGATCCCACTTTTCAATGGAGAACTGCTGCTTTTTAGGTTTGGCAGGATGCGTGTACGAGGCGTCGGGAAGTACCAGCTTGGTGGTTTTCACGTCGTCGCGTGTCAGGTCGGAGATGAAAAGATCCGGAGTTGTAGGATCGTCTTTTACGGCCATGTACTTCGCGTTCGGTGACGCGGCTGTAGAAGAGACGGTTTTGAAATCTGCCACGTTCGAAGGTGTCAGCTGGTTCGGCACGAGCCGCGCATAATTAAGCCACAGCACGCTGCCCGGAACAACCGTGACGGATTTTTGCCACGTGTTGTAGCCGCTGCGGCCGATCGTAACGAAGTGATTGCCGGCCGTCATGGTCGTTTTGGACGGCGTGCGCGTATTGAAGTTCACGCCGTCGAGCGTCACGTCGGCACCAGCCGGCTGGGAGTCGAACTGCACCAGGCCACCTTGCTCGATCTTGCCGTCACTGCCGTTAAATTGATAACCGAGCATAATAAATACAAGAACGGTAACGAGCGCCACGACCGCTATAGTCATAAAACCATACGTGACGACACGCTGAATGAGCTGCTTGCGTTTGGAAGGCGGGTGATACATATTGCTTATATTATAGCAAACCTATTGCATATTTATGCCGAGTTGCCTACTATTAAACATAACGAAACGGACACGCGGTAGACGGTACAATTCTGCAAGATAAATAGGGAAAGGCAACACATGAGCGAGCGAACAGTCACGATAAACGGCACGAAATACGACGTGCGCACCGGTATGCCTGTTCAAGATACGCCGCTTGCCAAAGAAGCAAAGCCAGCTCCAAAACCTACGTCAAAATCCGAAGTCCATCACTCACACTCAATGCACAGCGTCACGCAAAAATCGCAGACGCTCAACCGCCGTATTGTAAAAAAGACGACCGGCCCGGCCGTGAAATCTCACGCCAAGCCACGCATGCGCCCAGATATTCAAAAGAGTACGGCAATCAGCAAATTTGCGGCGCACCCGGCAGGCGCAAAACAGACTAAAGCCGCGACGGATATCGGCCCGGTCGCGCATCCGCTCGCCGCAAAGGCCGCCCGGCATATGCAGGCCAAGGCCGCACAAAAAACAGTTATCAGCGCGCCAAAACCGTCTCAGGTCATCAAGCAGGAAGCTGTTTCCAAAGCGCTTGAAAACGCACCGAGCCATAAGGCGACAGCACACCAGACCAAGCATAAAAAGCGCCTTCCTCGTATTCTTAGCGTTACTTCGGCCAGCTTCGCGTTGCTTCTTCTTGGCGGTTACTTTACCTATCTGAACATGCCGAGCCTCTCCGTTCGCGTAGCCGCGGCACAAGCCGGCATAAACGCCAGCTACCCAAGCTACCACCCGGACGGTTACAGCCTTCACGGCACTGTGGCCTATGATGAGGGTGAAGTACACATGAGGTTCGCTTCAAACTCCGGCCCGCAGAGTTTTTCGGTAGACCAAACGAAAAGCAGCTGGGATTCCAGCGCCGTTCTCGATAACTACGTGACTAAAAAAGTCGGTGACAACTACATCACCTACAACGAACACGGCCTTACCATCTACACTTTCGGCGGCAACGCAGCGTGGGTAAATGGCGGCATTTTGTACACCATCACCGGTGACGCACCGCTTTCCGGCGACCAGATCCGCCATATCGCTACCAGCATGTAAGGAGAAAATCATTCACGCGGTTGTTTTTGTCAGTGTTTTTATTGCCCTTCTAGTCGGGCATTATATTGGTGATTTCTGGCTACAGACTGCCACACAGGCTGAAAACAAGGCGCTAAAAAGCTGGCGCGGGCGCTTCGCCTGTGCACAGCACGCCGCAACGCTAGCACTTACCAAAATCGTAATCCTAGATATAACCGCCATCGTCACGGAGATCCACATCCCGATCGCCGCGGCTGCCATCGCCATTATCATTGATGCAATATCGCACTACTGGGCCGACCGTCGTACGCCGCTGAAAAAGCTCGCGGATATGCTCGGCAAAAGCAATTTTTACACTCTTGGAACACCGCGCCCGGGACACGACGATAACACCTCTCTTGGCACCGGTTCGCACGCGCTCGACCAGTCGTGGCACATCGCCTGGATATGGATCGCGGCGCTCATTATTGCCGCCGCCTAATTGCCACCTCGATTTATAAGGTGTTATTCGTTATAATAGAACGCACTATGACTACTATCCGCACTCGTTTCGCCCCAAGTCCGACCGGCTTTTTACATGTCGGCGGCATCCGCACGGCACTTTTCGCGTGGCTGCTCGCACGCCAGAACGGCGGCCAATTCATTCTCCGCCTTGAAGATACCGACCAGAAAAGGGAAGTTGAAGGCTCAGCCGAACACCTCATGGAGAGCCTGAAAGCCCTCGGACTCAACTACGATGAAGGTCCGGACATCGGCGGCGAATTCGGGCCGTATCGCCAAAGCGACCGACTGGAGATTTACAAAGCCTGGGCACAGAAGCTCATCGATGCCGGCCGAGCCTACGCTGATCCGTACTCACCAGAAGAGCTGCAGGCTTTTCGCGATGAAGCAAAAGCTGCAAAAAAGCCGTTTTTATACCGCGACCACCGGCCGGAAAATCCGGCACCGTGGGACGGAAGTACACCACTGCGTTTTAAAAGCGAGCCAAAGAACTATGCGTGGCACGACGAGGTCATGGGCGGCCTCTCAACCGGCCCGGAAGTGATCGACGATTTCATTCTTATCAAGTCCGACGGTTTTCCGACCTACAACTTCGCGCACATCGTCGATGACGCCGAGATGAAAATCACGCATATCATCCGCGGACAGGAATTCATTTCCAGCCAGCCGAATTACATGAATCTGTACGAAGCACTCGGTCTTGAGCACCCGAGATTCGCAACGATGCCACATATCCTCGCGGCGAATGGCGGCAAAAAACTCGGCAAGCGTGACGGCGCAAAAGACGTACTCGACTACCTCCGCGACGGCATTTTACCAGAGGCGCTAGTCAACTTTATCGCCAGTCTCGGCTGGAATGACGGCACAGAACAAGAAATTTTTACCCGCGAAGAACTGATCGAGAAATTCAGCCTCGACCGCGTCCAAAAAAGCGGCGCGCGTTTTGATGAGCAGCGCCTGACCTGGCTCAATGGCCAGTGGATTCGCCGCCTGGAACTCGACGATCTCTACGCACGAGTCGAGAAATTCTGGCCGGAAAGCGCCAAGGCTGCCGATGAAAATCACAAAAAACAAATCCTTTCGCTCGTCCAGGACCGCCTGAAGACGCTCGCCGATCTGCCGCTCATGACGAGTTATTTCTTCGAGGAACCGACTCCAGACTTTGAGATGATCGCCACGAACAAACAGCTGAAAAAGCTCGAAAAAACCGAAGTTTCACGACTTCTCGAGCAGGCAAAAATAGCGTTCGAAGCCAGCAGCTTCGACGCCGAATCGCTCCAGGAGACGCTCAACCATCTCCTCGAAACTACCGGTCAAAAACCAGGCGTTCTCTTCAGTCTCATCCGCCTCGCCGTAAGTTGGGCGCCATTCAGTCCGGCCCTAAACGACACGATGGCCGCGCTCGGAAAAGATGCCGTCCTCGCGCGGCTCGATGCTGCCCTTGCCGCAAACAACTAACAGCCCGCGCCCGTCTTTCTGCTATAATAACCATTAGCATGAACGACGAGCTGCCGACACAAAAACGTCATCCTCTGCGGCATGTGCGCGAATGGATACGCAAACACCCGAACGCAAGCCTCATTATCGGGGGCGCTTTTCTCATTCTCGTAGCAAGCTGCACCGCGTTTGCGATACTCCATCAGCCCATAAAGATTAATACGCCTGTCGTCCATATCCAGAAAAAGCCGCAGCCACCCGTTTATTACTCGCCGCTGACCGGCCTGAAGGTTGCAAACCAAGCCGCGACGACTATGCCCGTCACCGCCGTCATGATAGAAAACAGCCCCGACGCGCGGCCGCAATCCGGACTGAAGCAAGCGGGCGTGGTATATGAAGCAATTGCCGAAGGCGGCATCACGCGGTTTCTTACACTCCACCAGCAAGACAAGCCAAAACTGATCGGCCCGGTGCGTAGCGTTCGCATGTACTACGTGGATTGGCTCGCACCGTATAACGCTTCCGTTGCGCATGTCGGCGGCAGCTGGGCCGCGCTTAAGGAAGTGCGAAACGGCAAATATCGTGACATTGACCAGTTTTTTAACCCCGGCTCGTACTGGCGATCGACCGACCGCTGGGCGCCGCACAATGTCTACACGAATTCCAAGCGACTCGACGCGCTCAACAAGAAAAAAGGCTACAAAACCTCTAATTTCACCGGTTTCACCAGAACAGACGGCGCTCCGAGCAAAAAACCGAACGCCACGCACATCGCAATCAATTTCAGCGGACCGCTCTACAACACAACATACTCGTATGACAAAAAGCACAATCGCTACAACCGATCACAAGCCGGCGCTCCGCACATGGACCGCGAAGGCGGGCAGATCACGCCAAGTGTGGTCATCGCCATGAAAATAAATATGAGCCTTGTTTTCCAGGATGGTTACCGTGAAGATATCAAAACCACCGGCAGTGGGCAAGCAATTATCTTCCAGAACGGCATCGCCCAAAAAGTAACCTGGCGCAAAGCATCCAGATTCAAGCAGCTCACATTCACCGATCCCAAAACAGGCAAAGACGTGCCGTTGGTGCGCGGGCAAACGTGGATAGCAGCAATACCAAATAACAGCGGGAGCGTATCGTGGCAGTAGAAGAACAGCAAAAGACAAAACAACCGGCAATGATCCGGGATTATTGGCCGCGGTTTCATAAATACGCGATGGTTTTAACAGTTCTCGCGCAAGTTATGGCCACACTTGCTATCGGCTGCGCGCTGATTTTCACCGGCGTCACCACGGCCACGGCACCATTCTGGGTTACATTGATCGCCATTTTTTCTGCCAGTGTCGGCCTCAACATTCTTCTGGTAAACCAGCTCACCACGCCGCTTAAAGATCTCACCAGTGCGCTGACACACGTATCCAGCGAGCCAACCACCACCACGCCGCCAAACCCCAACGCAAGGCATTTCGAGCGTGACGGCTTCAAGCCGCTTTTGCAGCTCATTTACGAAATGGCAGCCGACACGAAAGAGGGCGAGGTAGTCACCACGTCTACCGATAAAGTCACGACGGATTTTGCCGCCGCGCTCGAAAATACCAGTGCCGGGTTTATGGTGCTAAACGCCAAGCAGGAGGTGCTTTTCGCAAACTCCAAAGCGCCGGTTCACACTGATCCCGACGGCAAACAAGTCATCGATCTTATTTTTGAAGAAGACGTCACGCTTGAATCCTGGCTGAAAGACTGCGAAGAGCATGCTGTACATGCAGATCACACATGGATGCGTATCGCCAACAAGCTTACCGGTGAAGAAGACCGAAAGATCTATGACGTTGTCGCCTCTTACCAAAAGGGGAGTGATGCCGAGGTAGTCGTGATGCTGTTTGATCGCACGAACGAATACAAGCCTGAAGACGACGACCTCGACTTCATCGCCTTCGCCGCACACGAACTTCGCGGACCGATCACCGTTATTCGCGGCTACCTCGACGTATTCGGCGACGAGCTGGAAGGCAAGCTCGACGGCGACCAGGCGGAACTACTAAAGCGCCTCGTCGTTTCAGCCAACCGGCTCTCCAGCTATGTCAACAACATCCTTAACGCTTCGCGCTACGATCGCCGCCACTTGAAGGTACGTCTCCGCGAAGATTCCGTCGCCGATATTTATGACACTATCAGCGACGACATGCAGCTGCGCGCCACAAGCCAGAACCGCATGCTCACCGTGGAGATTCCAAAAGATCTGCCAACCGTTGCTGCCGATCGTGCCAGTGCCAGCGAAGTACTTTCCAATCTCATCGATAATGCCATCAAGTACAGCAACGAGGGCGGCTCAGTTCACGTGAGCGCCAAAACGGACGGCGATTTCGTAAAAGTAGCCGTGCAGGACCACGGTATCGGCATGCCCGGCAACGTAGTAAGCAACCTGTTCCACAAATTTTACCGTTCGCACCGCTCGCGTGAGACCGTCGCCGGTACGGGCATCGGACTCTATATTTCAAAAGCGATCGTCGAGTCGCACGGTGGTAAAATAGAAGTAAGAAGCGCCGTAGGAGAAGGCTCTACCTTTGAGTTCACACTGCCGATCTACAGCACCGTTGCCGATAAGCTGGGCGCATCCAATAACAGTAATGAAAGCCTCATCGAACACGGCGATGGCGGCTGGATCAAAAACCACGCGATGTATAGGGGATAACATATGGCCATCAAAACAATTTTATGTATCGAAGACGACCGTTTCATCGGCGAAATGTACGTCCGCAGCCTTAAGAAGGCCGGCTACGACGTTGACTGGATGGTCGACGGCAACGATGGCTTGGTCGCGGCGCGCAACAAGCCGTACGACTTAATTTTGCTCGACATCATGCTGCCCGAGCGGCGGGGAAGTGAAATCCTACAAGCGCTGCGAGGCGGTGAGAAAGATCTCATTCCAAATACGCGCGTCATTGTTATGACCAACTTCGACCAAGACGACGAGTCGCGCCTAGCCATGCAGCACCACGCCGACGCGTACCTCATAAAAGCGGAAATCACACCAAAAAAACTGCTTGCCGTCATTGAAAAACTCAGCCAGCAGGCCGCTCACCAATCATAGCCTCAACAAAAAACTCCCCGGTGGGAGTTTTTTGTTAATAATTTCTCGTGTCAGTTACCGAGAGGTCCGGCTATCATCCGCAAAAAGGCGGACGTAGCCGGATCCTCCCGGACTGACGCTTGCGAAGCGGTGGATCAGACCTCCGCCGTCACCTCCGCCGGTTCGGGCCGGGTGGCGAGCGAAAGGGGCCCTCTGATGTTCGCGGGGCCCTCCGTGCGGCTGAGCAGCACGTCGGCGCGGAACCGCTTGATCGCGCGCCGGTCCTCCTCCTGAAGCTGGCCCGTCGGGGGCAGCGTGACCTCGACGGCCGCGACCACACCCCTCGGGTCCGTGACGAGGACGCGCCCCGTCGCCGGCTCGAGCTCGACGTTCGCGAGTTCGTCGTTCGTCTTGAAGTGAAGGGCACTGCACTCCTCGTTGGCACCGAGCTCGGTCAGTTCACCGCCGAAGTCGGGCGCGAGGTTCCTCGCGGCGTGCGTGCAGAGCGACAGGAGGTTCCTCAGCCGCTTGAGCGCGTCCTCACGCTCGCGCCGCGCGACCTTCAGTTCCTTACTGACATACTGCAACTCCTCCTTGAGTCCGTTGCGTTCCCTGATGAGCTGCCACTTGCGTTCCCTGGCCATGTAGGCCTCCGTCCTGTGACCGCCGCCGCTCCGTGGAGCAGGGGGTTGCTACGTCCGCATAAGACGTACCAATCCCACGCTCCATAACAAGCGTCAGTTGGTGTAATTGCACCTATGCTTTTATAACATTTACCGTGTTTTATGTCAATAGATCAGAGTGTGTTACCCGTAGATATCACGGATAGGACGACGTAGCCGCATTTCATTCACACTGTATGTTCTATCTGCAGCATGGAAACTGAACGTCACGTCGTGGACCGCTTCAAAATAATCACCCTCGTGAACGGTTTTGTAATCAAGCAGCGCCTCGGGATATTGCTTTTGAAGGCGGGGCCCGCTGTAAATATGGAATTCACGCTCCTCGCCGCCGCGCAGGAACTTGTCAATTTCGCACGTTTTGCCCGCAATATGGATTTTGTCCAGCATCACCTCATCTTTCCATGTATTAACAATCTCGCAGTAGACTTCCATATTGTCACCGTTAAAATCAGTCCTCACACGCTTAACGTACGCTACCGGGAAACTGCGCTCGTCATCCTTACGAATCGCGGCTTCTAGTGATTCTGCCTGTTGAGGCTGGGGTTCTTCCTGCTCGTTTGCTTCAAATGCCGGCTTTCCCTCGGCCATCCGTTTCATAAAGTTAAAAAACGACATATTCCTCCTCGCTAAATCTATATCTATGATATCAAAAAACTCCATGCCTTTTGGCTTGGAGCTACATAAATTCTATATTGAATGTAGAAGGGGAGGGACGCGGGCACAACCCGCGCCCCTTCACACCTTGCTTCGCTCCTCAGCTGAGGAGCGCGTCGTTGATACCAGAGACGAAACCGACGATATCGTGGGTGGCCGCCAGAACATATGGCGGCGCACTGGGGTGCTCAATGTTGGTGTGCAGATCCACGAATCCCGGGTAGGAACGCAGACCATTACCGACGAGCACTCCGTGCGAACCCATGCCGGCCATCACCTCCAGACTGGAAGCGATATCGTCGAACATCCCAACCTCTCCGGGCGAGAGGCCGAGCGAATCGAACAGCATACGATACGCTTCGACCTCGGGCTTCCGGATGAAGCCGTGGTCTTCGACGGTGATGACTCGCTCGAAGAGATGGGAGATCCCGAGGAAATCGAGTGTCTGGGCGGTGAACGTGCGGTTAGAGTTCGTGTAAACCCCGATCGGCACGATCCGTGCGAAATTTGTGAGCGCTTCGATGCACCCGGGCCGCCGCCGCATCGCCGAGACGTCGAGCGAACCGTACACGGCCTTGTAGAATACCACCGGATCGATTCCATGGTACTCCCTCAGGCCGAGCACGCTCGCCTTGTACTGCTTACGGTAGGTGGCCAGTATCCGGCGAGCTTCTTCCTTCGGCACGCCGAGGAAGATGGCCGCCTGCGTCACCATTGCTCCACGGAGCTGTGCTTCGATCCCGGCACTCGACTCGTAGAGAGTCCCGTCGAGATCGAAAAGCACATACTTGAGGAGGCCCGCCCGAAGCAGGCTCACGACTCCATCGAGATTCTGATGCATAATTGCCTCCACGGTATTACAGTAGGTTTGCCAGGCCAGTACTTACCTCGCGCAGCGAGGCGGGACGATCTTCTGGATGGAAGGCCAGGCAGTGCCGAATCACCGATACGAGCTGACGCTCCTTCTCGGTGACCAGCTTGCCAAACGGCCGAAGGTTTCCTTGGGCGACTTTCTCCAGCTTCTGGGGAAGTGGGTCGCTCAGGCTGTAGTTCGTCGCCGTTTCACCGGTGTAGCAAAACGCCATCAGCGCGCCAAACGAGTAGATCTCGGCGGCGCGCGTGTAGGCGATGTCCACGCGCTTTTCGAGCATGGCGGCGGCGACTTCAGGCGCCGCGTAGTGGACGAAACCACCCGCATAAGGTGTCGGCGTATTACTGCGACGACCCAGCCCCCAGTCAATCAAGACAGGGGACAGGCCGTCACCAGAAATGATCAGGTGGGCCGGCTGCACGTCACCGTGCAAAAAGCCCGCCTCATGAACGCGGTCAAGCGCGTCCGCACCGGCCCGAAAGACCTCGGCCAACGGACCGGTCTTGTCTTCGGGCAGGTCGCGCACATAGGTCGAGACGGTCACGCCTTCGACCCATCGCATCACCAGCCAGTCTCCCAGTGTGGGGTCCGTGTTGTAGCTGACATACAGCTGCTGGCTCAGGAAAGGGTCAACTTCCCTGAGAATGGCCGCTTCAGCCCGTAGGAGCTCCTGTCGATCGTACGTGTCTGTCTCGTCGGGATCGTAGCCTTTGACAGCGACGATCCCGCCGTTACGGCGCGCCTTCAACAGAACGGAACCTCGACGCCGATCAACGACGCCGACGAGCTCCATTCCAAGCTCCCTACAAACAACAGACATGTCGATCATACTCGTACCTCCAGCTTTTTTTGAGCCTGTTCTTTCATTGTCTCATAGATTCCGCTACCACCGAGCACACGAAGTGCGTTCAGCACGTCCGTCTGCGTCCAGCAGAGAGACGGCCGGGCAACCGGAAGGTCGTCAAACCCCACGACGTCACGACCGTCATCGTCGGAATCCAGCAGGTCGCCGAGTAGTCCCGGCGCCTTTTTGAAGAACTGCGGGTCGCGCTTTACCACCGCGTTGCGCACCGACAGAAGGTGGTACGGCGGCGGCGGAATCGGTATGCCGGCTCGCGAGTCTTCTTCCTCGCCCAGCCAGAACTTACCGAACAGCACGCCGGCGGCTGTGTACCTGGACTTGAGGAGCCAGTGCGGCCACGCGAACAGCGCCTTGCCATCAACCTGGCTTTCTCCGTCGAAACGGAAAATCAGGTTTTCGCAGGCAAGGGTCGCAACGCGAGGCAGGCTGGCGAACCGCGTTTCCCTGAGTATCTCAGTATGAAGGAGACCGAGGTAGAAAATCGAAGCTTCTACCTGAACTTCTTCCCCTGAGAGGTCGTATACGCTACTACGCATAGCTTGTGCCCGAGTAGAAGGATCGATGAACGGGCAGAAGCCGTCCGCGATGCTGTCGATGTACTGTCCCAAACCCGGAATGTCGGGCAGAGTAACGGTGCGAAACATTGTCGTCCTCTTCTCTAGTTGTTCAAAACGATTTCAAGGTGCGGCGGCGGGCGAGATCACTCTCGCCCGCCTCGCACGGAGCCGGGCTCCTACGCCTTGACGTAGGCCGGGCTGCAGTCCCATGACCTCTTGAGGGAGGCGTAGGCGGGACTGCAGTCCCAGGACATGTCCGGGGTGGTGCCCGAGGTGTACTTGTCGTAGAGCTCGGCGTCGAGGCCGTTCGCGCCGGTGAACCACAGGGGGCTCAGCGGTCCGAACTGCTTCTCGTAGAGCTCGACCCAGTTGAGCGGGTCGACGCCGCCGACCTTGATGTGGTCCACGGTGATGCCGGCGCCGAGGTGCTTCTGCGCGAAGCCGTCGATGGCGCCGCTCTCGATCAGGTCGTGCCAGTGCTCGTCCACCACGCAGGTGGGCATCTTCGCCATCTCGCCGGTGGTGTCGAACAGCTCCTTGCCGGCCCGGAAGAACCGGCCGAGCTCGGTGTCGAGATCACTGACGGACAGGGTGGGCAGAGTCGCCATGGTCATGACAGGTAGTTCCTCTCACGTGCGATAAGCCTGGCGGATGCCTAGGCTGTTGACATTCTACCATACCCCTGTCATACGCACAACCCGAAAATCTAGTCCCATTCGATAGCGCCAGGCGACTTGCTGGTAATATCGAGGGTTACGCGGTTAATTTCAGAAACTTCATTTGTGATACAGGTGGAAATGCGCACCCACAATAACTCAAGGTTGCTTTGTTGGAAAACTGTCTGTTGACAAAGAGGCATGTACATTGAAAAGATATTACAAATACGCTAGAATACTGATTACTGGCACTGTCCACCAACAAGAAAGGCTTGCCATGTACTCCGTCAGCACCATCTTCAGGCTACTGCCCTTCGAACCGAAGCGCCTGCTCGTTCTGCCCTGCGAGGGCGGCGAGATCATCCTGTACGTCGTCGACGGGCGTGCTCAGCTCAACCACAACGACGAAGCGGGCCGCGTCGGCCAGCCGCAGGGGCGGACCGTTCTCTGCGTGGAATTCACGGGCTTCGGCAGCCAGTTCGACGCCGGTCCCATCGACGTGTTGCCCCTCAAGCAGTACGAGAGGACCGCAATCGGCATCGAGTTCGGCCACTGCGAAGTCGCCTTCCGCCTGATTCCGAAGGAGGGTGGCGGACAGCGCGCCGAGGTCGTCGCGATCAGCTTCGACGGCTGCAAGACGTTCTACAACAACAAGCTCTGCACACTCCCGCGGGAATACGAAGAGCCGGAAAAGGTGCAGACGGGCTGAAGTCCCGGTGCAAAATCGCCCCTGTGCGGTTGATGCGCCGGGACGATTTTGTCTTCAGGCGCAATCAGCGCTTACCGCCCGACAAAAGCTCCAGCACAGCATCTCGCTCTTCGTCGAGAAGCGGCCCGAACTGGTCGCGGCTCCATCGCAGCGCCTCAGAATATCTTTCATCCTCAGCCACACTCGGCACAACATGAAAGTGAAGATGGTCCATCTTTATATCATTTTCCGCAACTCTAGGGCGCGTCTTTTGCCACACGTCAACGCCGAGGGCGATCGAACCCAGCAGTCGCCCGTAAATAGGAGATATAAGCTCGTGGATAGCCTGCATTTCTTCGCCACTTAGATCATCCAGAGACTCCACGTGCCTCCTGGGTATAACGAGGCTGTGCCCCTTGGTAAGTCGGGGTGAAGAGAGCAGGCTAATCGCAAGCTCATTGGAATCTATTGCCCTCTCCGAAAAGCCGGCAGGTTCACAAAAATCACATTCTTTGCTACTCATAATAGCGAGTATTCGGTCCAGGCGCCGGAATTGCAAGCATAAAAACTAAAATGATTTATACTATACTACTGGTAATTAAGGGGCGATGAATAATGAAAAACGAAACCAATACATCTGAAAAGTCCGGCCGCCTGGACGACGGACCATTTTATCACGGCACAAAAGCGAACTTAAAAATCGGAGATCTGCTTACAGCGGGCTTCAAGTCGAATTACAGGCCGGAAGTCACCATGAATCACATCTACTTCACGGCCATGGTGAATGGTGCCGGACTTGCGGCGGAGCTAGCGAGTGGCGAAGGTCAACCGCGAGTTTACATAGTTGAGCCAACCGGGAAGTTCGAGAACGACCCGAATGTAACCGACAAAAGATTTCCGGGAAATCCGACACGCTCATACCGCAGCCAAGCGCCGCTGAAAATCGTCGGAGAGGCGACCGACTGGGTAAAGCTGACACCCGAACAGCTTCAGGATTGGCGCAAGCGACTGGCGAACGTAAAAGGGGAAATTGTTAATTAAATTTCTTGTTTTAAATCTGCGATCTTAACTTCAACTTCATTCATTATGGGCATGCCAGACATTGTCGCGAGCCGGGCAATTTCGTAAAAGCCAGGCACGTACTGCGCCTCTCCAATGCTTTCCAGCGGCGCCCAGAAATGCTCGCACACCTCCGGCCGCAGCTCATCTTGTCGGCCAGGGCGCAAATTTTCTCCCTTAAACACATGCACCAGCATGTGACGGTCCAGCTCCTCGCCGCGCGTGCCGCGAACGTACACATCGCCCATGAATGTTAGATCCGCCTCAAGCCCGGCTTTCTCAGCCAGCTCGCGTCCAGCCATGGCAAACACGCTCTCACCGTAGTGCATCATGCCGTGCGGGAAGCTTATCAGATCCATATTCGGCTGCCGTTTCCAACGCACGAACAGGTATTCTCCAGCTTCGTTGCGACACATCACAGCCGTGAGAATCTTCGGCTGCTGGCGCATCTTTCCCGTTTCAAGGCTTAAGTAGCCGACCGTTTGCATACCCTTATTTGTCAGCCGATAAACGTTTTCGTGCTTCTCAATAAGCCCGTCGCTCATAAGCCCCTTCAGGTGATACATGAAAAGGTTTCCCTCGATGTCGCGCGGTTTCAGTTCGGTATACCGCCGCGTGGCGTGGCGAGTAAGTTCGAGAAGTACGTGATTTTGGATCCAGCTTGTCATGGTCAATAATTTTTGAGTCAAAAAACCTTGCTTATATCATCTGTTAATTACTTCTATTATACAACCGTACCTTGACAATACGGAAGGAAAGGACAGGATGATGAAAATCGTCGACGAGAAGCCGTTCAGTGTCCAGTTCGTCTGCACCGGCTGCGGCTCCACGCTGGAGGCCGAGGCCGAGGACGTGCAGATGGGTCACTTCGGTGGCAACTACGGCGGCGACCGGGGCGAGCGCCGGTACTACGTCACGTGCCCGGTGTGTGAAACTGTGAAGTTCCTCGAAGAGGACAAGGTGCCGCCAAAGGTGCGTAACCTGGCGGACCGCGCGTCCGACAGGAGACGATGGTGAAGCTCACGTTCACGCCGCCAGGTGATAGACGCAGCCACTCGTATTGTCTGCGCTGCCTGAGCGAGATTGACAGCCGCCGGCCGGCAACGGGCACTCAGAACCGCTGCCCGGCCTGCGGCCACCGCGAAGACCGTGCGCTGATCATCGACCCGAAGGTCGAATGGTGGACCGATAAGGACGGCGAATACTGGCACGAGGTCGTTGGAGTATTCCTCGAGAACGACAGGGGAGAATACCTCTTCTTCGAGCGAACGCGCTTCCCGTATGGACTGACCGTTCCGGCCGGCCACCGCGACCGCGGCGAAGACCCCCGGCGTGGTGCTTCTCGCGAACTCCACGAGGAGACCGGCGTTGCTCTAAACGATCTCGAATCGCTCGGAAGCGACAAAGTCGTGGGTGACCAATGTCGCCGCGGTGCCGATGCGCACCTGTGGCACAGCTTCGCCGGCCGTCTCCCCGCAGGTGCCGCCATCACCGTGGACAGCGGAGAGGGCAGAGGTGCCATCTGGCTAACCCCTGAGGCAGCCCTGAAGAGAAATCTCACCTTCGCCACCCGCTACGTCCTGACCCGACACGCCGCCCAGCTGCGGCGTCCGTAAGGTACGAACGCGTCCATTCCGCAGGTAACTGCAGGGATGGACGCGTATTTCATATCAGTACCGCCGTCTCCATGCCGGTAGAAAACGCCACCCAGAGGAGATTTTATACACGGTTGAATGAGGCAAGGTTTCTTTCTAAAATAGAAGAAGGAGAAATTACTACACTATGCGAAACAATAAATCGAAACAAACGCTATATATTATTCTTGGACTTATCCTTACACTCGTAGGCGTATGGGGTGTGTTCAGTATTGCCAACCTTGCCACCGGAGACAAAGACATATTCACGGCCATGTTCGGCATTGCTCTTATCGGCATGTTTATTATGGGAGCAGGGGTAGAGAAGACTCAGAAGAAATAGCTGAGGTTTAGCCTATTACTACCAATAACCAATCGACCAACTTATCCTCAGTAAGTTCACCAAAGAAAGAACGCCACAGTAGTGACGTTCTTTCTTTGGTGACCCTACGGGGTAAAAACTGGAACACCCTACAGGCTAGTTTGGAACGGATTGCTAAACAACTCGACGAGTTTGACATTGACATCGAGGGGAACTAATACGACCATAGCGATGCTATACTTAAAGGAGAATTATGAGCGGCTACGAAATTAACGAAAAAGATATCCAAGGCATGTTGAAATACCTAGAAGTGTTTCACCCTGAGAACGCTAACCACGAATTTGCAGAAGAAATGTTGCGATATCTTAAGGCAGCGTCGCGTAGGTTAGCGGTCAGCGATCCCGACACGCTAGACAAACTGTACGAAGACTTTCAGCAATCGCGTCAGGTGTAATATTACTTTAGCCTTAGGGCTACAACACCATCTTTCAAAACCGCATTCTCAAACAGTACACTCAAGATAATACGTTTTTTGCTAGGGACACTTCGTATATAGAGTGCCGCGATTTTATTCTTAGACCTTGAGACCTCGTCTAATGCCTGTGCAGGCTGGGCTTCACTAAGTTTCGCCAAACGACCTATTATTTGCTGACTCTGATCTGCGAAATCTGTGAGTTTTTCTCGGTATCGCCCCTCAGACACTAGGCCAGCAAGCTTATCTTCATATAATGCATTTTCCATACTTTGAAGCCTAGCCAACTGATTATTAAGCGCCTTTATAACCTGAGCACGGTAAGCGCTAGCATATACCTCTTGCTCGATATTTAGCGCCAAACTCACTTTAGCCAGCTTATCACCGTTGCGATCTTTCATTCCGTCTAATACTTCGATCACCTGATCCTCAACACGGTCTTCTCGGAGCATAGGTCGTTGCTTGCATACGTCATTCGCACGCCGACACGCCCCATAGCATCGACCTTTCTGTATTTGCCATGTAACTGTTCCGTCACAATCTGCGCAACGTATCATACCCTTAAAGATAGGATTGTGTTTCTTCGCTCGACCATAGCTTGGCCTATGGATTTTTTCCTGCACCTCATGAAACAACTCTCTGCTAATAATTGGCTCCTGAGCGCCAGCGTAATCCTTACCGTTAAATCGGTTAATGCCAATGTAAAAAGGGTTTGTTAAGATTTTGTAAACATAGCTCTTGGCGTAGGGCCTGCCTTTTCGGCTTGTCACGCCCATATTTTTCAACGTTTCAGTAATCAGCCGAATGTTGCAGTCGGGTAGTTTTGCTAGCTTAAAAATATGTTCCATAATAGGTGCAATATCCGCATCAGGTACATGGATCTTCTTTCCATACTCAGTTATGGTTTTGTAGCCAGGAGGAGGTGGTGCTGGCAGCCAGCCCTGTGCTAGTTTTTCGTCCCAACCCTTCATAGCCTCTTCGCGAAGACTGTCGGTATATTGTTTCGCAAATGTTACAAAAATGCCCCACATGAACTTCACTTGTGAGGTTGAGTATTTGTGTAGTTCTAATCCTTCTTTTACCGAATGGAAAATGCGTCGCTCGTCACCTTCGATCCAGTCGTAAATGTCAGAGGCGTCCTTAATGTTGCGTGCGGCTCTGTCTGTTTTTTCTACGACAAAGTGTTGGATCTTGCCCCCGGCAATGTACGTCAGAAGTGCGCGAAATTCCGTGCGACGTTGCGCCTTTGATGCGGTCTCTGCAATCTTAAATTCCTTAACGACATTGAGCTGTCTTTTCTTACAGTAGTTCCGTAAAAGCTTCAACTGTGAGTCAAGAGAGTATCCTTCGTCTTCTTGTGCCTTACTCGACACACGAGCCAATATTACGGCTTTTTGCTGTGCTTGCATGATTGTGACCTCCTAAGCTTTTATAGGTCAATCATGCAACAGGCTGCCTGTAGGCGCCATACTTAAGCTACTGCTTCATCAATCTTTGCAGTTGCCTGAGCAACCATCTTTTCACCGGTAAGTTCGGAGAGGAAATATCGGCCACTTAAAAGGTTGAGCACGCCACCTAGATCTTGGTTAGTCCTAATAATTAGCTTTCCCGACTCATCGACGTTCACGCCCGCTTCTTCATAGCGCGCCGAGTAATCTCGTAATTTTTGTTGCATTACGGGGTCGTCAAGGTCAAGCGAACTATCGGCTAGAACGACAGCAATCTTTTTGGCATATCGGATACCAATTTTATCAAGATCTATGCCCTCAACAGCAAAGAAGGACTTGTTTAGGAAGGTCTCTTTTTCTTGACGAGTAGCCTCCCTGAAAAAGTCCTCGATTCCGGGAAAAAGTGGTCTTATTGTGGAGTAATTTTTGAAGTATAGCCGCCCATTACCATCGTAGTATGCGTCAGGGATGCCTGTAAATTCTACTGCATCACTCTGCTCATCAAGCGTCGGATCACCGTCAAAACGAATAAACCGCTTATTTCTAACCCTGTACCTATCAGTTATTTTCGTGAAGAGAATCTGTTGCCCTCTCACGAGATACAGAGCCTCAATATTGACATACTCATCAGAATGAATTGGATTGGTGTCGGCACTACTCTGCGGATAATCGTAATAGCCAGCCATCATCTGTGTGCGTTGGTTTTCATCAAGATCGACATACCACCACTCATCACTTTCAAGGCTCTCATCGGGGTTATATGTCCTTACATTGGTAGTAGCTGGTGGCTGGTAGAAGTTCAGCTGAGCAATATCCTCATCAGCGCTAAATACGACCCGACACTCTCCACGCCGACCCTTAAGTTTAGCCATAAACATCACAATTCCTCCTCAAGATATGTGTAATTATTTATTCTCCTTAGATTCTGAAACTCCATAGCGCCTTTTAGGTCAGCTCTCTTCGTAACAAGCGTAAACGTATTGCCATGCGCTGTTCGAACCTCGTAGAACCTATACCCAAAGAATAGCCAAATGGGATTAAAGTAAAATACCCGTTCAAAGAGTCTCCAGAGCACCATTAACACGACTAGTACAATTACGGCCTCCCGTAGCTTGTCAGCACCAAGGCCAAGCGCTATCACGAATAGGCCGATATACGTTGGCATTGCTGTGCTTTCAATGGGTTTTAGCTCAGTTGCGCTTAACGTTTCTCCTGATTTGAACACAAGCTGAGATAGTTTGAGCGATACATAGGAGAACCCTATAAGCGCAGCCACCATAGCGACGTTTTTTATGATGAATCCTGTCGTATAGCCCTGGGCGTAACTCGGCAGGCTCACGTAAGGTATATCGAATTGATTTATGACAACAAAAAAGTATGCTACGCCCGAGAACGAGCTTAATGTTAAAACAAATTTTGTTATTATTTTAAACAGTGTACTCACCAAACAGCTCCTTACTCCCAATAAGGACCTGCCACCCCAGGTACGGTAATTAAGATTGTGTATATTTTACCACATAACAACCATCTATAACAGTCCTTCACGACGAAAGCTACAGTAGTCCAGCCTAGTAACAATGATGTGGTCTACCAGTTTGATACCAAGCAATTGGCCAGCCGCAATAAGCTGCTGCGTTGTCGTGACGTCCTCTTCACTCGGCTCGGCATATCCGGATGGATGATTATGTGCAATGAGTACTGACGCGGCTCGATCCTTCAATGGGCCTGCAAATACTTCGCGTGGATGTACCAGCGTTGTGTCTAGCAAGCCAATCGTTACCGTACGACGCTTTAATAGTCTACAACTGCTATCCAGTGATAAGCACACAAAGTATTCCTGCCGCTTCGTACGAATAAACTTCAGGTAGCTCAGAAAGTCTTCGGCTGTTAGTAGCGGCTCACTTTTATTCATACACCACAACTAAGCCGTTTTTCGGCATCCAACTCGTAAGCATGTGTAGCTTTTCTTTCTCAAAACCGTAGGTGATATAAACCGTACAGCATACTGGCGGAACGCGTACGAAATCCTCAGCCGTCGCAAACGTTATATTTGCCTCCACTAAATCGTTAGGCGGAGCAGCCGTAAAACGTAACGATTGCATCCAGGCGATCTGCTGGGTCAGCTTCGCGACTTTCATGGTGTTGAGTGTACTTGAACAATCACGACGAGTACGACGCACAAGCTTTAGCCATTGTTTCCTAGTAGCAGAGAGCAATACGATTGGCTTGTCGGTCACAACTGCAATTTTGCCAAATACACCTCGTTCTCGTATTTCCTCGGCCAAATCTCTTGATAGACTACCGCGTGGCGGACGATATAAAACTGATGATTGATGCATTATTTTTCTCTTACATATTGACATAGTTGTATCTGTTACAGGATAGCCCGTTCTTATAACTATGTCAATCTGTAAGTGTTACGAACTGTAATGTTTCTTTACTCTAGAAGTAATGAATGATCCAAAAGAATCCAAATATCTAAAAGCTTTCGGCAAGCGTGTTGCAGAAGTTCGCCGTGCACGCGGCTTAACGCAAGAAGAACTTGCAGCCAAAGCTGATATTACGCCATTATCAATTGGTTTTATTGAGCAGGGTCGCCGTTGGCCACGACTTATCACTTTGCAAAAATTAGCGAAGTGTCTAGATATCTCCGTATCTGAGTTCTTCAAGGGGCTGTAGTGGTTATCAATAGCGCCTCAGTGCAGGATAAAGTGCTGAGCGCATGTAACGAGACCGGCCTAAAGGACGGCCAACTATTCGGTGGCGTAAGCGAGTGGGCAGTGGCACACCGTCTTGCAATATACCTCGAAAAACACTTTCCTGGGTACTCTGTAGATTGCGAGTACAATCGTATGCCCGGAGAACCAGAAGCGACATATGATACGACTCAACACGTGCCGAAACGATTGCACGGAAACAAACAGGTGCGACCTGACATTATTATCCACGAAAGAGGCAACAACGACCGTAACCTTGTAGTGATAGAGCTTAAAAAAGCAAGCAACAAACATGGTATAGACGATGACGCTGAAAAACTTAGAGCTTTTAAGGATGATGCTAGCCTAAGGTATGCGTATGCATTTCAGGTTACGATCCCTATAGGTAAAGATACGCAACTTGGACTGACTCCAATTTAGAAGTCCTCCTATCTCCGTTGATCCCACCATGTCTATAGGTTACTATTAGTTGTAGAATTGACAGAATTATGACGTGGTTATGCTTACAATAGACAACGCACTGAATTTTCTAGGTCACAACTTTTTTGACCGTACTCTTAGTGTTGCTTTGCTGAGTATTGCCGCATACCTACTTTACCGCTGGATTCTAGAGCCAACACATACAATCATCAAGGGGGTATGGAACTTCTGGCACGTGCGCAAAACACCAGCCGCATACCTTGAAATAACACCACAGAAACATTCAGAGAAATCGCCGCAAGCAACACAACAACTTTTTACCGTCTTACAGCAAACCGTCGGCAGAAACAAAACAGCCTCACTTGAAATTGTCGCATCGCGCAAAGATGGCGTGCGCTATCTTATTCGCATCAGCCCTCGCGACCTTTCTACCTTACAGCGTCAGATTGCCTCATATACGCCTGAGGTACAATTCCGTGAACTTACAGACGAGCCACAGATGTTCGCAGGCGACTACGTTACGATCAGCGAGCCAAAGCAGTGCCGACACTATGCCTATCCGCTAGTACAAAATGAGGAACTGGAGCAAAGTGATGTTGCAGCATACATCGCAGGCTCTATGGGCAAGCTCAAATCAGGTGAAACAATGGCACTACAAATAGTACTCTCACCTTATAGCTCGCACTGGGCAAACCGCATATACAACAAAATCTTGAACAAAGGTTACGTACAGATTGACGGTAAGCTGCGGAGCTTTATCATCCTGCGATGGTGGGTGTGGGTAGCTACGCTTATAATTGGCGCACTAACAAACGACATCAACCTTGCGCTTTCTTGGGGTTTTATCTTTTTGATTGCATCGTTCTTCGTTAAGCGCGATGAGCCGATGCTTACGACACATGAAGAAGAACTATACCAAGCCATCCTAAACAAACTCGGCCAGCCTTTATTCCGTAGTGACGTTCGGATTGTTGTCACAGCCGGAACCGCGCAGCGAGCAGATCAACTTTTCAAGGGAGTAAGCGGATCGCTAGCACCGCTTAATAGCCCATTCCAAGCACTAGGCGACTCGGCGTTGTTGCAGAATAAGTTTAGCTATAAATTCCGTGAGTTCAAGCTTACGCACCGACTGCCATCACTTATAGTCACTAACTCGAGTATTTTTGCCGCATCCGAATTGGCTAGCATCTACCATTTCCCATACGGAATAATCAAGACCGAAGGTATGGTACGTTCTCATAGTCGCACGCTTCCGGCCACACTTGGCATGAAGAACAATGAATTCGATGTTGTGCTCGGCCAAAACAATCACCATGGAGAAGTAACACCGATCGGCCTGACCAGCGCCGAGCGCGAGCGCCACGTGTTCATTATCGGGGGTACAGGCAACGGTAAAACGACCATGCTGCAGTACGCTATCGTGCAGGATATTAAGAATGGCAAAGGTGTCGCCGTAGTCGACCCGCACGGCGACATGGCCGAAGAATTATTACGTCATATTCCTGACGAGCGCATCAACGACGTCATCTACTTTAATCCCGACGACCTAGCGCATCCTATCGGTATGAACTTACTTGAACTCACGCCCAGCCTAACTGGCGACGATTTGCTACGCGAAAAAGACCTAGTCACCGAAGCAGTTGTGTCGGTATTTCGTAAGATATTCTCCGAAGACAACAGCGGCGGCCATCGCATAGAGTACGTACTGCGCAACACTATTCAAACCGCCTTGTATATTGAGGATGCAACACTCTTTACTGTATATGACCTACTCAATGACCCTGAGTACCGCAAGAAGGTGCTGCGAACAATCGACGATAAAAACCTGATCAACTTCTGGAAACAAGAACTCGGCAAAGCTGGTGATATGCAGAAGGTAAAGATGGCCGCAGGTATTACCGCTAAAATTGGGCGCTTCTTGTTCTCAGCATCAGCAAAACGCGTGTTGGAACAGCCTCGCTCAACCATCGACTTCGATAAAATACTCGATGGTAAAATTCTGATCTGTAACTTCTCAAAGGGTTTGCTAGGCGAGGATACCTCCGAGCTGTTCGGTATCGCCATACTTGCGAAATTGCAGCTGGCGTCGCTACATCGAGCACGGATCAAGCAGGCTGATCGCAAGCCATTCTATCTATATGTGGATGAATTTCAAAACTTCGCCACGCCGTCATTCGTACAGATGCTGTCCGAGGCACGCAAGTACAAACTCTACCTGACAATGGCTGAACAGACCACGTCACAGCAGGACGAACAGCAGATGGTTAATATTATTTTGGCAAATGTTGGCACGGTGATTTGTTTCCGCTCAGGCAACCCCTCGGATGAAAAGTTAGTATTACCGCTGTTTGAACCGTACATCGAGAAGGGCGAGATCGCTAATTTGCCATCATACAACTTTTACGTGCGCGTAGCAGCGCAGAAGCCGCAGGAGCCACTTTCGGGCGAAACTACATTACTTGCAGACGGCAACAAAAATAAGGTGACCCGGATCATTCATACATCAAGAAAAATACACGCAACAAAAAGGCCAAATAAAGAGTCTGTACGTAGCAAATCACCTAAAGAGTATAAAACCGTAAAATTACTAAGCGAAGACTAAGTGTGCGATATTTGAGCACGAGCAAATACTTCTAAAATTTTTTTACTCGGGAAGTCAGAGAGTGAAATAAGGCGGTTCGCCAATGCAACGGGAATAAGGGCATTGTCATACATTGAACAGCGCAGCTCGCCGAGTACAGAAAGGATGTTCGTAAGGTTATGAAAGTCGGCGTATGATGGATCTGACGAATAATTATTCATAGGAACAGTCGCAACGTAAACATTTCCATCCTTCGCCTTATAAATGAATTTTCCACCCCAGTAGGTGTTGCCACCATAGGGATCGGGGCCACTTGGATCGCCTGGCACGATATACTTATAAATATACTCGTTAGACAGGAGAAGAACTGAACCGGGCTGCATTCGACCCTCAATCAACATCGCATGTTCAACAAACGGCCCACTCTTTTCGAGGCCTACGGCATTAAGGAGCGGTGAATCGTTCGGTTGGCGTTCTTGGATACCGAGGAATTCAGCTAGTTCACGCATCGGCTTTGATAGTGGCGCTGTCTGGCCAAAGAAGGCTAAAGGGCCATCTTTAATGAATAGCACCTCTCTCAGAAGCTCAGGCTTTAAGTCCCATAATGCCTTAATGAGATGGACTAGCACTATCTGTTCTAGCATGGTCATTACATAGCTCGTGATACCACTAGCACCCTGCTCTTCATCTATCCGTTCATGCAGCCTTAAGGCATCAACGAGATAGATTGGGGCACCGCATGACGTACACGCTTGTTCGTCGGGGGAGTTATTTGAAAGAACAATATTTGTCCGTGCACAGCCAACATTTGGACAGGAAGGTATGGTCCAAGTCTGGAAGTTACCCCCAGACCGCCAGCCTCTAAATAAAATCCATTTCAGGGTCTCAGATAGAGACCTTTCATCATCTTGAGCATCTATGAAAAAATCGTGCAAGCTGGAGCGCACAGAGTCAACGAGCGACCGATTAGCACGAGAAATATTTTTAGTAGGTAGCACAAGAGTATATCGCTGGATATTCTTAAGCTTCGCCAAGTCCTCTGGAGCGATAAATGGCTGGTTATCGAGATTACGTAATTCCTCAAGTTTGAACAAGAGTGGCCCAAACGCAAAGAAAGTTATAACCGACGAAGGGAATTCGCTCCTAACAGCAGCCTCCCGATAGCTTCCATCAACCGCAACAACCGCTCTGATTTTTTGATCCACTGCATCAGGTACAATTTGCAAAAGACTTTCTAGGGTAGACTGTTCTGCAGCCCTGGGTACCGTACACCCATCCAGAAACGACTGAACGCTTGGATTATTAATAATATTGCTATGGGATATTTTACTGGCCCTTTCCATAGGCTTACGCCCTTTTGCGCTTCCATATGCCATTAGGCAGCCTCGGATGGGGTCTCAGTTTTCGGGATTTCAGCAACAATAGCTTTGAATTGATCAACCTGAATTGGGACAATAAAAGTATTCGAATCAGTCTTAAGCCGGATAAAACCCCTGTCTGTAGTCCGGCGCAAGCTATCTGTAAAGTCCTCAAAGTCGTAATATTTGTTGAGTTCGCGGAGTTCATCTTGATTGTTAAGATGTGAAACGAACCAGTTCTGAGTGTTTTTGAGGATACTCCCCGAAATTGAGCTAACTTCCTGAGTCGCGTAACATAGCCCAAGCCTTAACTTCTGACCCTCTTTTGCCAAACGATTATAGATGTTAGTGAGATCTTTTTCTTCTTTGCGCGGGAATAGGTTGTGGGCTTCTTCGAAATACATCTGTATGAAATTGGCTGGGTCGTTGTCGATAAACCTCTTCATCGCTTCACCAAAGATTTTTTTACACACCCGGTCAGAATAAACCCGTTGGATATGCGGATCGCCCTGCGAGAGATCAATAAGAACGATCTTACCAGCCCGTAATTGGCCGATTATCTCATCCTCGAAAGATTGACCTATTGTTGCAGTGTGCAGATCTCGACCCTTGATAAACTTGCGATATCCACTTTCGCTAGGATTGCCGCCCGGTCGTGATTTTCTAGTAAGAAAACGCATCAGTGTCTGGAGGTCTTCCTCTGCCCATTCGCGGCCTCCTTTTGATTTCTTTAGTGCCTGAAAGGGACCGCTTGGATCGGCGTAATTATCCCATGCGGCCGTAAACCATGCGGCTGCATCGTCGAGGCTTACACCCGACTTAGGTTCGACACCTTTTAGGCCTGGTATTTCTGACTCCCTAATTTCCTTTGCGGAGTCAAAATATACCTTCTCATCAGATTGCGCAAAGCCCGCCCTAAAGAGGCAAGCCTTGTAAGCTGCGACTTTTCGCTTGTACTTAATAGTAGAGCCCACATCTGTGCTGTCTGGTTCTTCCCAGTCTATATTCAGGAAAGCTTTAACATAATCTGCGTTATCATCCGCAAGAAGAGTAGAAAGCAGTCCGAAGCCATCAACGATCGACTTATAGAAGTTCAACTTCATAACCTTAAAGCCATCCTTCTCCATAACGCTATAGCGGCTGACACTGTCAGGGTATTGCTGGAAGATTGCCGTACCATTATCCTGCTGGTTAGCGTTTGAGTACTCACCATTTATGTCAAAAACAATCTGACCTACGGGCCTTACTGGAGAGCCGTTCATTTGAGTTCCGGAATTTGATATACCAACTGTCGCTTGAATGATCTTTTTTACTGAGTTAGATTTTCCAGTTCGAGTCATACCGAATAGGGCTGTTCTTTTGCCAAGGAAATCAATGGGGGTAACAAATACAGAGACATCTTCGCCAGAAACATGCAGTTGACTCGAGCTGTATCGAATTTTACCAATTCGTTCCTCTCCCTTGCCGCCAGGTACGCCTTGCTCCCTAAAATTGACTATGTATTCGAGTAGCTTGCCAGTTGGCTTAATCACTTCGTAGCTATTTGGTGCGTAAAAATTGTCCAGGTCACCGGCGAACTTTACTTCACCAGCCTCGTTGCGATAGAAAGAGCCGATAACTCGACATTCTAAACCTGCATATTGGAACTCTGCACGAGTGTATGAATCAAGCTGCGACCCTGCTGACTGCTCTTTATAGTGATCGATCATCGCAGCAACTACGTCGTCATCAGTGGGGAGTTTAGTAGGACGCAGCACCCGGACGAGCAATGCTTCATCGACATCTGGCTCAGCCGTGTAAACACATAGCAAGAAAGCCCCGGCGGGCACGCCTCCAACTTTTCGCTTCCAACTATCATTAGACAAAAGACGAAGACTATTAAAATCTAGAGAAAAAGGCCGACCCACAAAACCATCTTGTTTTTTGGCTTCGGCAAACAGATCAACAGTTGCTAAATTTTTTAGTTCTTCAATTACGGTTGTGGCCATAGGTATATATCCTCATTTAATTTCTCAGTGTTGGCTTTTCCCAAGTTAACGTTAGGGGACGAGGAAGCTCGATCTCATGTGGACTCATGAGCAAAAGTCTGTCCGTCTTAGTCGCACGTCCTACATTATTCTTCCATATACGACTAACCTTGACGCCAGCTGGCAATTCATCAGCAATAATACTATGAAGATGCCACCCCTGCGGCTTCGCTGCCAGATCCCATACTGCTTGAGCTAGGTTTAAATGCTCGTCCTTACGACGTACGTCGCCTATTACTAGACAGACATAGCCGTCATCAGCGATAATCTTGCGCATCTGTGCAAGATGTTGGTCCATAAACTTAATATATTTATCTAGAGAGGCGCTCGCCATTAGCTTCTCGTCAACATCTCTCGCGCCCTCACCGAGAAACCACAGACGTACCCAATTGTATTTACCATACTTTATGACCTCTAGGTATGGCGGTGAAGTAAGTATCAGTTTCACTTTTTTGTTCTGTAGCCACCTTGGCGGATTAACGGTTGCGTCCTGTACCCAGCTGCGTCCACTACGAAGTGCCTTTTCGGGCAACTCAAATCGCTTAACTCTAGTACGCAGCATATCGAATACGTTGACCTCTGGCTGGACTAGCCCATGCTCTTCAATATAACGCCTTACATATGTAGGCGACATAGCAAAGGTATTGGGCATACTAATAGAAAACCCTCGTGGCTCACCGCTGCGGTTGTGATTAGCATGCATCATTCCGAGAACGACAGCAATTATAAAGTTATCAACGTACTGCTTACTATTAAGCTCATGCTTAAGGAATACTAGCTGACGCAGTGTTCGCTCGCTATAGAGCATGCTTATATCAGCCGGAACCTGTTCAGCATAAGAGGGTGACATCTTGTTATACATTACCTCAAGCTTGTCCAGACGAGAAGTTATTGACCTTTCTGACGGCACGCTCAGTTTAGCCTGAGTTAAGACCGCCGCCATTGGATTAAGGTCACTAGCGTAAGCAGTACGGTGAAGCATAGTCGCTTCCAAGGCAGATGTACCTCGACCAGAAAATGGATCGTAAACTGCATCGCCTGGCAGCGTAAGCCAGGCTACTAAGTAGTGAGCAAGCTGCGGAGGAAACATTGCAAAATAACTACACATACTATGGAGCGGGTGTCCCCAGCGACGCGGCACAACTCGCCAATTCTCTGGAATAGAACTAAGGTCAACGAGTCCTGGGTCTTCAATCATATCTTGATTATACTCGAGATCGTTCCTGGCGGCGCAATATTAACCTATTTCCCTTCGGCAAATAGGTTCAACTTCCGTTTGTTCCAAACAGAAGTTACTAAATATCTTGCAGCGCAAGCCTTTCACCTGGGTTGTCAGCTCGCTGCCATGTCGCCAGCCTATCATTTAACAACTCTGCTTTAGTTATGAGCGCAAATGTCATTTCGTCGTCCCATGAGTCATCTAGCGCTTTCGTCATGTACTTTAGAACGCGCTTCGCTACGTTAGATGATTCACATACAGCGAGCACTATAGGTAAATCTGTTTCAGTTACAGCCCAGTCACCGTCTTCATCGTATTTAACATACTGTTTCATTCGCTGCTTAGCTACAAAAAGCGGTTCATTGTCATGAAATATATCCAGAAAGAAGTGTTTGTTGCTACTTTTGAGTCGCATATATGCAGCTGGTAATGGTCGCGGAAAATAATCATACTCTTCGCGGTTCATATCGGTACGAGTAAAGAATGAAAGATCGTCGTATTGTGCATTCAGTTGATTACGAATGGCGAACACTTCCAACGACTGCGCTACAAACTGCTCAGACACGGTTTTATCTTTGTAGATGGCCTTGATATTAACTTGCACATCGCGAGCCTCCTGAAGCATTCGTGCGCCGTCTGGTGTTAGGTAATACGCTGCGGACTTGCCCTGCAAGCGATAGCTGCTATCAAAGCGTTTACCGATAAGCCCGCGCTCGTGCAGAATCGAAAGCCGCTTGTAAACAAACGACCTGTCTTTTTTGCTAAAGTACTGCGCGAACAAATCATTCGTTCCAAATCGAAACTTATAAAGAAGTCTTAAGACTTCTAGCTGTTGCTCGTTTAATTTTCTTCTATGTTTTATTCCTAAATCATCCATAACAATTCCACACACATAGACTCTTCTTTTTAACTACACTGACAATTAAACTTCTTGTAGCTCTCAGTCTTAGTATTCTCTATATATTTATATATAAGAAAGGGAGAAAGGTAAAGGGTATAAATAAGAGGTAGAGGTAAGTATAAAAGTTCAACGCCGGAATTGTACTTTTCTATTGTCTTAACTATTACATTTTGTTATAGTTAAGGTATTACATATTGTAAGTGCTACGAGGGTAAAATGGCAAGGACAAAAGGCTCAAAAAATAAAGAAATAAAGCTACCTACGGAGGTAACTTTGCCGGAAGAGCGGCGCGTTAATCTAATCGCTGATTTGATTTTAGAGATCATCCTCGAGGAAGAGAAAGCCTAGTCTATGTCCCTGCACGCTAACAAAAATGCCGTTGCCGCTATCCGTGTTTCCACTACCAAACAAGGCACAGACGGAGACTCGCCCGAAGCCCAACGAGAGCAGATTGAACGCTTTGCTGCATCACGCGGCATTATTGTTAAAAAGTATTTCGTATTTTTGGAATCGGCTTCCAAAGAGCAGCAGCCGGTTCAGGAAGCTATTGATTACTGCAAAGAACCAAAGAATGATGTGCAGCTGTTTATCGTTAAGTCAATCGACCGTTTTACGCGTGGTGGCTCAGATTTCTACAGTCCCCTTAAGAATCAACTCGAAGCCTGTAGTGTTGCGCTTGTTGACGTCTACGGCATCATTAGCGGCGAACAAGTAAACACGCTCGAGCACTTGGGCTTTGAGTACAAATGGAGTAGATTCTCGCCAAGTAAAAAGACTGAGATTTTGGAAGCTGAGCGCGCCAAGGACGAGCTGCGTGACATCATGAGTCGCATGATCGGTGCGGAAATCCGTTACGCCCAACTAGGCTACTGGATGCGTCGCGCACCGTACGGCCTAACCAGTGAGAAAGTCGAAACTAAGCATGGCAAACGCTGCATCCTTAAATCACACCCAACTGAGGGTGAATACGTGCGCATGATGTTGGAGATGCGCGCCAAAGGCACCATGCACGACTCTGAGATTGTGCAAAAGGTAAACGAACTTGGCTGCCGTACGCGCGTACAATACAAACGCGATAAGAACGACCGCACTAAAGTTATCTCCAAAACTGGAGGTAAGCCGCTTACCGTCAAAGCAATGCAAAAACTCATTGCCAATCCAATTTACGCTGGCGTCAACGCAGAGAAGTGGACGGGTGGTGAACCAGTTCGCTGCGCTTTTAAGGGTTTAGTCTCTGTCGAGCTATGGAATCGCGCCATGAAGGGCAAGAAGTTCATTATCGAAAACGAAGATGGAGACATTAAAATCCTCACTAAGCGCCCACCGGAGCACCTTATCAACAAAGGTGCACGCAATGCGGAATTTCCATACCGCCGTTTTGTACTTTGCTCAGAATGCAACCGTCCTATGCTCGGCAGCGCTTCGCGTGGCAAATCCGGCAAGCGTTATCCCGCCTACCATTGCAGCAATCATGGGCATTACTATCGCGTACCTAAACAACAATTAGAAGACACTGTGAAGGCATTTATTAGTAACTTAACAGTCTCCAACGACCGTATTGATACCGTCATGAGCGCAATCGCTACAGAATGGAATATGCGCAACCAAAGCTACCTACAAGAAATTAAGGGTATCGACGAGCGTGCCGCAGAGCTACAGAAGGACATAACAACTAACATCGCCAAGTTGCGTGCCGTCGAGTCAGTTACAGTCATTAAGTTCATTGAGGAGGACATCGTGCGCATTGAGCAACAAATTAAAGATCTGCAGGCGCTTAAGGTCAAAAAGGAGGCCGAGAAACCAACCGATATTACTAAAATTCTAGCTAAGGTACGATATTTCCTGGAACACCTCGACGAACTACTCGTAAAACAGATTGACCCAGTCAAAAAAGCCCAGCTTTTCGGTGCTCTTTTTGACCGTTTGCCAACATACGACGAAATAAAACCTGGAACACCAAAAACACCCCTTTTTACAGGGGTGTCTCCAGTCTTTCAATTGCTGAAAGCAGAAAATGATCTTATGGTGATCTCGCGGGGAATCGAACCCCGATTGCAAGGATGAGAACCTTGTGTCCTAACCGTTAGACGACGAGACCAAATTTACCTTTGCCACTTTAGCAAAATTATCATCTTTTGTCCAGAGAGGGAACCGCTTGTGATTCCATGGGAGATACGGCATAATAAGCCATAAGCAGCATATTACCTAAATAGGGGGCCACCATAAAACCACTGACGCTCACACGTTTTTGGCATCGCCGGATTTGCGAGGCAATTATTGCCGTGTCGGCGGTTATTTTGGCGCTTTATTTTTGGGCATATTTGTCCAAAGACGTTACGGATATCGGGGCGTCGCTTCTGGTTGGCGACGCTGCAGCGGTACTGGCTGGCGTTGCGATAATAGCCGGCTTCGTGTCGTACCTTTGGACGCCTAAAAAATACACGTTTTGGGGATCTTTGGCTGCATACGGAGTACTCTGCGTCACCTCGGCAACGCTCATTTTAAATACCGGTGGCACGTCGTCGCCGTTCATCGCCCTATGGATGGCCGTATCAGTTTTTGCCGGAGTGTTCGGTATATACGGTTTGGCGCCGCTGCTTGTTGCCGTCGTCGCGTATCTCGCACTGCGATCTACGGGCGGATCGCTCGGCAGTGAGACGATTCTGACCGCTCTTCTTGCGGGTGGTTTACCCCTTGGCGTTAGTTTTCTTATCTGGCATACAAAATCCAAAAACGACACGAGCAGCGACCTTGCATACCGCGAGCTGGCCAGCGAACTCAGCCAGGTTGCCGGTAAGTCGGAAGTAGTTATTAATGCTATTGCCGACGGGGTTATCGCGCTCGACAGCCATGGCATCATTCAGCTGATAAATCCGGCCGCGCAGCAGATTATTGGTTGGGGGAAGCAAGACGCGCTGTCGCTCGACTACAAGTCCGTTCTTAAGCTCGTCGATAAAAAAGACAACGAGCTGACAGCCGCGAACGACCCGATAGAGCAGGTGCTCGCCACTAACAAGGAGGTCGTTACGAACGAACTCAGTCTCCTCACGAACTCAGGTAAAAAACTGCTTGTATCTGTTGTAGTGTCGCCGGTAGGGCAGCTTGGCTCCGGCGTTATCGTCGTGTTCCGTGACATCACAAAAGAAAAGGCAGAGGAGCGGGAACAGGCCGAATTCATCAGTACCGCCAGCCACGAAATGCGCACGCCGGTGGCCTCGATCGAAGGCTACCTTGGCCTGGCACTTAATCCGAACACGGCACAGATCGACGAAAAGGCGCGCGATTTCATCAATAAGGCTCATGAATCCGCCCAGCACCTTGGCCGGCTTTTCCAGGATCTTCTCGACGTCTCCAAAGCAGAGGACGGCCGGCTCTCAAATAACCCCAAGGTGGTCGACGTAGTGGCGTTCGCGCACGATATCGTTCTCGGCCTGAAGCCGAAAGCAACAGAGAAAGGCTTGCGTATTCTCTATAAACCGCAGCCCGATGACGATATGGACAAAAGCGGAGAAAAGCGCCTGAACCCGGTTTTTTATGCCAATGTCGATAATGACCACCTCCGCGAAGTAATCGCCAACCTCGTTGAAAATGCCATTAAATATACGCCCAAAGGCGAGGTCGTCGTTGACGTTGACGGCGATGCCGAACATGTCACCGTGAGCATTGCTGACAGCGGCATCGGCATCCCGAAGGAAGATCAGGCACACTTGTTCCAGAAGTTCTACCGCGTCGACAACAGTGATACGCGCGAAATCGGCGGTACCGGCCTTGGCCTGTACCTTTGTCGCCGTCTTGCCGAAGCTATGAACGGCCGCATTTGGCTGGACAGCGAATACAAAAGAGGAAGTACGTTTTATCTGGAGATACCGCGAATAGACCACGAGGAAGCTCAGCGGCTGATTGAATCGGCCAGTATTGAGAAAGAGCAGGAGGCTCAGCCGATAGGTCCGGCCATCGCTTTTTCGCAACCACCTAACGAAATTCCGGCTCAGCCGCAAAATCAATCAGTCACGACGGACGAAGCCATCTATACGAACCCTCCTGTTGAGACGGTCGTCCAACAACTACAATCCGTTCCGGCCCAACCGCAACAACCGCCGCAAACACCAACACCCCCTGTCACGCCGGCACCTCAGCCGTACAGCCAGCCTCCGCATCCAGCGCCTCGCGCGAACATTCCGCTCACCAGTATCGAGCAAAATCCCGCCCAATATGTCCGTCCACGCACAGAGGGCATACCCGTGCCTCCAAGGAATAAAAATCAACCATAAGGGCTATGGTAATTTTTACCGGCGCTTAGTACAATAGAGGGTAATATGACCAAAATACTACTGGTAGAAGACGACAAGAGTTTGCGCGAAATCTATGGCGTGCGACTGCTCGCCGAAGGGTACGACATCGTATCGGCCGGCGACGGCGAAGAAGCGCTTGCCATGGCAATCAAAGAAAAGCCTCAGCTCATCGTCAGTGACGTCATGATGCCGAAGATCAGCGGTTTTGACATGCTCGACATTCTACGCTCCACAACCGAAACCAAAGACATCAAAGTAATCATGATGACCGCGCTTTCCAGCGAAGACCAGCGCGCCCGCGGCCAAGCGCTCGGCGCAGATCGCTACCTCGTAAAATCTCAGGTAGGCATCGAGGATGTCGTCCGCACCGTACATGATGTTCTTGGTGATGCGCCTGTCGCGGGACAATCCGCCGCACAAACTTTTGCCGCGCCCGCTCCGGCAGCGACACGCCCTGCGCCTGGTGTCGTTCCGCCGCGGCCTACCCAAGCTCCAGCGGCACAACCGCAGCAACCGGCGGCTCCGTCTGCACCATACAAGGCTCCGCCACTGCCGCGGCCTGAAACGACGCCGAACCCGGCACCTTCCAGCCTTCCACAGCCCACAGCGCCATTTTCAACTACACGCCCGGCAAACCTTGGCGACCGTATCATTCATCCGATCACTCCGCCCGAAGGCCAAGGACCACGGCCCGACCTTGGCAGCCTTATGGACGAAGAGTTGAACAAAGCCGCGCCTGCGCCCGAGCCACCTCAGCAGCAACCCCAATCAGCAGCTGCACCAACGCCACCTCCAGTATCAGCACCGCCTCAACCAAGCCAGCCACAGCAGCAGCCGGCGCCAAGTGCTTCTCAGCCGCAGTCCGATATGGACATTAATTTTGAAGAGACGCCCCGTCCGACGCCACCGCCATATCCGCCAACTCCTGGCAATCAACAGCCACCAGCAGCATAGAAGTGCTATAATCACTTTACATGCCAGAGAAAGAAACAATCCGACTCAACAAACACCTTGCGCTTCAGCTCGGTGTTTCTCGTCGTGAGGCCGATAATCTCATTGAAAATGGAAACGTAACGATCGACGGGATTACTGCAACACTTGGTGCCCGCTTTGAAGTGGGTGCGACCATCGCCGTTAAGGGGAAAACGATCGGAAGTACTGCCACGCATCAATACGTAGCCTTCAACAAGCCAACCAGCTACGTTTGCTCGAGGCGTGACCAAGGTGACAATCCCACGATTTACACCATCCTCCCAAAAGAATTTCACACACTAAAGCCAGTGGGACGGCTTGATAAAGACAGCTCGGGCCTTATTTTACTGTCAAACGACGGCGATTTTGCATTTCGCATGACCCATCCTAAATTCGCTAAAACGAAAGTATATGAGGTAACGCTCGACCGCGAGCTTGAGCCGCTTCACCAGCAAATGATCAGCGATTATGGCGTTCAGCTCGAGGACGGCACGAGCAAGCTCCACCTTGGACGGCTTTCAGATGACAACCGGAAAGAGTGGCAAGTGACGATGAGCGAGGGGCGTAACCGTCAGATTCGTCGCACGTTCGCAGCACTTGGCTACACCGTCACAAAGCTCCATCGTACAAGTTTTGGTAATTATTCGCTTGGTGATATGAAGCCAGGTAAGTTTAGATCCCTAGATATGCGCTAGATGATATAAAAACAACCACCTCAAGGTGGTTTTCTCTTTTCTGTGGCAGCCGGCGGGCCAGTCCGGACGAATCCGAACCGGCCGCGCCAGACTACTCCGTGTCGATGAAGTCACATCTCCTGGCCGCCACACGGGTCGACCCACGTCGGCTCGGCGAGCGGCTCTTCGCTCATCCCTGTGAGCGAGAGCATCTCGGGGAAGGGCTTGGCACCCCGCTTTCCTCCGTAGAGCCCCACGAGGGTGACGAGGTCATTCTTACGAAGACAGCCATTCTCGAGAGAGAACTCTCTGTGCTCGCCGATCGCACCGGCAATCACCTCAAGCTTCCCCTTGGCTGCGACGTACACCACCCTTAGGCCCGGAAGCTCGAACTTGACCGATACGCCGTCGGCCTGCAACTGTGGCCGCACGACGCCGCCGACCTCGAGGAAGTCGGCGATGATCTGTCCGGCGTTGAGCGACACGGGAAGCGCGTACTTGAGCGCGCGCTCCGTCTGCTCGCGCCGAAGCCGTTCGTCCGAAAGTGCCCCCTCGACCGTATAGATGTGATCCTGGGCGTCGCTACATTTGACGTAGCGCGTCCGTCTGCTCTCCGTGACTATGAGATGACGTCGCATTTCACCCTGCTTTCCGCTACCTCTAACTTTCACCTGGAAGTTCAGGCGAAGCGAGGATAGAAGACCCCACCTACATAGGGTTATTTATCCTCGCTTCGCGCATAACACTGAGTAGTCTATGTGCGATTGCAAAACAATCTACGGATATTTTTAACATAACATTGCGATATTAGCAATAGGACCACTCTGAACCACCCACACTTTGTGTCACTATAAATACCACCGATAGTAGCTGGCGGAGGCGTATGCACAGAAATGCTAACTGAATGGGGCACACGAAGCGCTTCGATTGCGATTGCACAGTGTAGATTAAGAGACGACTATCGGCGATAATCTTCTTTATAGTTCCCTTGGTGCTGTGACTTTGGGCTCGCGCACGCCGGCATAGGTAAGTGCGTAGGCTTCGCCATCACCGCGAGAGGTCTAGTCAAATTTCGGCAGGCTACTGGTCATCGAGGCGAATGTGTCTCCGGCATCACTGCCACCAGAGAGCTAAACAAAAGCCCATCACTGAGATAGCGATGGGACTCCATTCCGATGGCTTTTTTCTACTGCTTCTTGGCCCGTAAGGTGCGGCTTGCTACGACAGCCCAAGCAACCGTGACGACATAGAAGGCAATGAGACTAACGAGCGGAACTATAAAATCACTAGTGTCATGACCCTTAGTCCAGAAGTAGAGAAAGGCTGAAATGACAGCCAAGACCACACCGGTAAGCACTGAGCGCTTGCCCAAATCCTTGTTCTCTGACTGCGTGACCAGCAAGATGCCAAGGATAACCACCACTATAGGGATGATATAAGTTAAGATTCCGATAAATTGAATGAAGTAGCCGTAGATTAGATCGAACATATTGATTCCTTTCATGTGTTTTATGTGAGTGCCTTGCCTCTGACCGGGGTGTCCCGACCAGAGGCAGAGGGGCACCCTCACCCCTCTACAGACAGAGCGTGTAGCCGTCCATGGGAGTGCCGAGCACACCGTACGTGACGATGTGCGCGCGAACGCACTTCACCGGCGAGTAGATCTGGTTCGACCAGGAGCTCTGCCACGCACTGCCGTTCTGCCAGCTCGTGACGTAGCCCGTCTCCGGCTGTTCGGCGCGGATCTTGTAGGTGAACCCGGCCTGTGGCGTGAACCGCGCCCACTGGGTGCTGCCGCACGTGTTGGAGCCGCGCAGTTCGAGGTATCCCGCATAGCGCGGGGTGCCGCCGATCACGGCCTTGTAGTACACGTCGACGCCGTTCTGCGTCCAGCTTCCGGCCGAACAGCCGGTTGCCTGCGGGTCCTTGTTGGAACAGTAGTCCCCGTAGCACGTTACCGCGCTGGCGGGGCCGGCGGACAGGAGTCCGCCGCTGACCGAAAGAACCGCTGCGCTCACGAGCACCGCGATTCGCTTTCTGACGTTCATTTCACTCCTAAAGCCGTCCGGACGGGTGAGGGTAAGAGTTCCACCCTTAAGCTGAATTATAAATTAAATGCCGGAAAAGTAAACCATGAAATGCCGAGCTACCCCACGCTTTATATTGCTATGAAATAACGTCACGCAAAACGAATCTGTTATCATTAAAGCGTATGACAAAAGACGAAATATTAGCCGAGATTCAACGCGCGGCGACCAAAAACGGTGGCAAACCACTTGGCGCGGGCAGACTGAAGCAAGAAGCCGGCATCGATGTATCCGATTGGTCAAAGTACTGGATCCGATTCACCGAAGCGCAACGAGAGGCCGGATTCGAGCCGAACAAATTAACGGAAGCTTACACTGACGAATATCTGCTTAGTAGGATGGCTGATCTAACTCGCGAGCTGAACCACTATCCGGTTCGCAATGAATTACGTCACAAGAGACGTACCGACGTAACTTTCCCTGCGTATACAGTCTTTAGGCGGCTAGGCACTAGAGATGATCTGATACGCAAGGTGCTGCAATTCTGTCGAGAAAACAAGGGGTACGCCAAAGCGATTGTGCTGTTGCAGCCGCTAGCGGACGTCCTCCCTTCACCTAAACACGGCGACGGCGACATCTCGATTAAAGATGAGGGATATGGGTTCGTCTACTTAGTCAAAGGACATCCAGGGGAGTATAAGATCGGACGAACTAACTTGGTGGATCGACGCCTGTCCGAGCTTGGCGCTACGGCATCCATAGAGCAGACCTTGATTCACGAGATCAAGACGGATGATGCTGCGGGTATCGAACACTACTGGCACAAACGCTTTGCAGAGAAGCGCATGCGGGGCGAATGGTTCAAGCTGAACGCCGACGACGTCAGGAAGTTCAAACGATGGAGGCACATCTTCTAATGTGCTGCAAGCTTGGTCGCTACGCACACCACCACTGTTTGTCGCTATCCATACGACGCCCAAGCCAACCGCCCAAGATCTCGCAGGTACGCTTCCTGCGCCTTACGTAGCCAGGAGATTCGCTTCTTCGGGTTGGCGGATCGCTGTCCGGCTCGATCCGGCTTCACCAAGAGGTAGAGACTCGCAATGCCGAGCGCGACGAACCACAGGATAGCCTTCACACTGCTTGGCTTGTTGAGTCGGGTACGCTTCAGCTCCCAGATGTGCTTGATATCCCGGAAGGTCTCCTCGATTTCGAAGCGGTGGTAGTAGATCTTGATAATCTTGTTTCGAGCTGAGGTGACGTCATTGGTCAGGATGTACCACGGCTCCTCGCACCCTTTCACCTCGGGTGACCGCACCACACGGAGCTCCAGGCCGAACAGGTGCACGGCTGCGTCGGCCCGCTTGAGGTGATCCACCCGGTAGCGGTCGCCCCCGAGCATGACGTACCGGCCGGCCTTGAGGCGGATGTAGAACGTTGCCTCCTCGGCCGCCAGGTGGCGGATGAGCGACTCGTTGCCGAAGCCCCGGTCGAAGACGAGCCTCGGCCAGAAGCCGAGCCGGTCAGCGAAGTTCTGCAAGCTGTCGATGACATGGCCGGTGAACGACTGGTACTGGCGCGAGGCCACCATTGCGGCCCTGAGGCGCCTGAGTCGCGGTGTGCTGGCGCTACTGCCCTCTGCGGGGATGGTGGAGGCGTACGTCGCCTCGATCATGCAAGGGATGGCCCTGCCGGCACGGGTTTGGACGGCGCCGACCAGGGCCACGATGTCGTGCATGTCGCTGTGGTCGACGTTCACGTAGCTGCTCGGCTTGACGAAGTTGAAGGTGTCGAAGACCTGGCCCAGCTGGTCAGCGAGATGCTGATTGGCCAGCAGGCGTTCAGACTTCCTGCTGGCGGTGTTGGGGTTGGCGACAACCATCCGGGCGTTGCCCGTGGCGCTCTGGAAGGCGCGCAGGGCATAGGCTTTCATGCCAAATTCAAACTGATGTTTCCATTTTGGGGAGACCCCAGGTAGTAATTGTTTTTGTGTTATACGGCGAATACCGGTTACAATGTTAAGGTGCGGCATGGTGTATACCTCCTTTCGTTAGCGCGTTGGTGGAAAGGCTGTGCCGCTCGCTTAAGTAGGCGACACATAGGTACGGACATCTCCCTCAGCTTACCTCTGTTATCGTCGCAATGTCGATTTGTTGAAATCAGTCATTTTTGCTAATATGAATATCAGTCCGGTAGGGTTCACTGGACGTCCAGAGAGAGCTATAGTGAGATAGCCGTAGGAAATAAATACGTACTTTAAGACGAGCGATAGCGCCCACTCAGCCGGCTAAGGTTAGCGTCTTTGCGACGCTAAGTTCTTTCGGGACGGCCTTAACCGGCTGAATGAGCACTAGTCACTTGTCGATACACCTCCTTTCTTCGTTATGGTCCACTCGAACTGACAATCTTGCAGTTCGCAGAATCGCTTGATATCGCGTGTGATGGAATCAAACGTTGGTTCATCTTGTTGTGTTGGCGGAGCGGGCGCAGGCCGGCTGTCATCTTGGGCCGGGTTCGCTGTCACCGCATCCCGCTGCTCTTGCTCGAGCGCTTCACCCAGGACCTGCTCACCTCTGGTGGTCAGCTGGATGTGCGTAACGCTCGTGTTTTGTCCGCCCGGCCGGATACGCCTCACTAGGCCCAGCCTTACGAGCTCGCTCGTCGTATTGCGAAGCCAAATTATGTTTTCCTGTTGTGTGTATCCGCTGCCGCGGCCCGCCGCAGCGTAGATATCTTCAACAGGACGCCTCTGAGGCCCACGCTTATGAGCGAAGAGTCTTTTTAACGGCGTGGCGGCGCTAGCATATGATAAGTTCTTTCGGGACGTCATATACGTTACTTATTATAACCGTGACCCGCGTAAATCCAAAATTAATTGTGCGGGTCGCATGCGGTCATCGGGTGCGAGACAAGTGTGGGTGGTTCAGAGGACCACTATTGACAATGTTATCATCCTGTTATATACTATATTACAGACCGCAAGTCGTACATCCAACAATCGTCCCGGGAGGGAATATGCGCGAGCTCATCGCGATCGGAATCGTCGTAGGACCCGTGGCCCTGGCGATCCTCATCGTCTGGGCTGACCGAGTTGGCGAAGCCCTGATCGGCATCTTCGGTAGCCTCGTGCTACTCTCGGCGATCGTGGCGGCCGACGTGGCCGGAGCCGGCTACGGCTGGACCCTTCGGTCCGTGCTGTGGCAGGCCATCGCCGCGCTCTGCTTCGGACTGTTCGTCTGCCCCTGCATGGGGGGAGACGACAAGAAGTCCACCTCCACGTACTGACAGCGATCCCCGGCCCGCGCTTCTCTACTGTGAGAAGGCGCGGGCCACGACCCCATAGCAAACAAGCACAGCCCGAAGAGGGCTTTTATTTTTGCTTTTCGCTCATGCTCGCAAACTTCGCTAACCTCTGTTATAATTAGCCGAAGTTATGGCTTCAAAACTTCCAACCGTTGCGATCATCGGCCAAGCGAACGTCGGCAAGAGTTCGCTTTTTAATCGTATGGTCCGTGCTCAGCAGGCAATCGTCGCCCGTGAAGCCGGCACGACGCGCGACAACGTCCTCGGCCGCGTCGAATATAAATATCACAACTTCTGGCTGGTAGATACAGCCGGCCTCAAAGACCCGAACGACGAGTTCGAGGCAAGTATCCAAGAACAGATTACCGAGGCCGCTGAGGCCGCTGACGTCATTCTCGTCGTCGTCGATAGTAGTCAATACGCCAGCGACCAAGACCGTTTCGTCGCCAAAAAAGCTCTCCGCTCTAAAAAACCTGTCATTCTCGTTACGAACAAGGCCGACCTGAAGGAAAGCCTGCCGAACGACGAGTTCAAGCGCCTCGGCATCAAAACGATCATCTCTACCTCTGCCGAACACAACAAAGGCGTGCTCGACGTGCTCGACGAAATCGTTGAGCACATTCCGGCACGCCACGAGGAAGAACCCGACGACACGCTGCGCGTCGCTCTGATTGGCCGACCAAATGTGGGCAAGTCAAATCTCTTCAACACGCTCGCTGGCAAACAGCAGGCGATCGTCGCAAACATCGCCGGCACCACCCGCGACGTCAACCGCGTATCAGTAAAATACGGCGGCCGCGATATCGAACTGCTTGATACCGCCGGCATGCGAAAACCCGGCAAACAAGAGGTCGGCATCGAAAAATTCTCCGTCCTTCGCACGCTCCAGGCCATTGAAGAAGCCGATGTTTGTTTCCTTTTAATGGACGTAAACGAACTGAACACCCAGCTCGACCAGCGCCTCGCCGGTATCATCGATGAAGCAGGCAAGGGCATGGCGCTCGTTATCAGCAAATGGGATTCAGTAGAAGACAAAGACGCTTATACACGTGACGCGCTCGCGCCGAGTATCTCACGCACATTCAATTTTGTTCCGTGGACACCCCTCATCTTTACTTCATCGGTAACCGGCCAAAACGTCACGAAATTATTCGACCTTGCGCTTGATATCGACGCCCGACGTAAGCAAGAAACAAAGACTCGCGTACTCAATGATCTGCTGCAAAAAGCCGTCCAAAAGCACCCGCCGGCAGGTCTCAAAAACACGCATCCGAAGCTGCGCTACATCGTACAGACCGACACCAACCCTCCGTGGTTCGTGATTTACGGAAGCAATCTCAAATTCGTTCACTGGAGCTACAAGCGCTACCTCGAGCGCCTGATCCGCGAAACCTACAACTTCGCCGGCACGCCGATCAAGTTCAGCTTCCGCGACGAAAAACAAATCAAGGCAAATAATGAACGCGCCGCACAGGGCAAGCCGCGCGTCACCAAAAAGTATAAGCAAGAAAAAGACGCCGAAAGCAAAGAATCGCGGGCAAATTAAAAGAGGTCCTGCGACTTGCTCGAGCCGGGGATTCTGCCGCTCTTGGTAGCAACAGAATCCCCGGCGAGCTCACAGCGACCTCATGATCTGAACACCGTCCCAGATGACACCGGCGATCAGGGAGATCGTGAACCCCGCCGCCAGCCCGACACCGACATACACCGGCACCGGCACGCCGCCGAAAGCGTCCTGGTAGGAGTGTAGCACGGTGATCGTGTACTGGGTCACGCGAACGCTCCCCCAGATGGCGACGATTCCCACCGCCCAGGCGTACACACGCAGGAGGAGCAGGAAGTTGCGCAGGTTCTCGTTCACTACAGTCCCCTTAGGGTCGGCGTTGCTCTGCACGATGCGTAGCAATCAATTTATATAATACATGTTTTTATAGATTTGTCAATATACGCTATACTGGTACCGATATGAAAATCATTTTTGCCCAGGGAAATCCCGGCGCGCAGTACAGTGACACTCGACACAACGTCGGCTTTTTTCTGATTAATGAACTCGCGAAGAAGTACGGCGCCGAGTTCATAAAAAAATCAAAATTCCACGCCGATATCGCCGAGACAACCGTCGGCGATGAAAAAGTACTCTTCGTGAAACCGACCACGTTTTACAACGAAACCGGCCAAGCGGCCAGGCTGCTCGTTGATTTTTACAAATGCGACCCGGCGCAGGATTTTCTCGCCATCCACGACGACCTGGCGTTACCGTTCGGAACGCTCCGCACGCGCGAGAAGGGAAGCGATGCGGGCAATAATGGTGTAAAATCATTGAACGCACACCTCGGGCCGAACTACGCACGGATTCGCGTTGGGGTGTATAGTGAGCTGCGCGACCGGCTTCCGGATGTGGATTTCGTGCTCGGAAAGTTTTCGCACGACGAAAAAGCCGCTCTGCCAAAAATAGCGGAATCAGTCGAAAAAATCGTCGATGATTTCATTCGCGGTACCTTTGAACCAACAAAGCTATCTGTAAAATAGCGGGCAACTCCACCCCCTAGGCGCTCAACGTAGACACGGAGTGCGTCGGGGGTGGAACAGGTCACAGTAAGCCGTTCGGGTTCCAACGGGCACCGTCTCCCTCATCGGGATCCTCCCAACTGGAATCACCGTCTTCTGCCGGCGCTTGCGTCGCGCCGTCTCTTCCATCCGGCTCAAGGGACATTTCTATCACCTCCATTCGCGTAACCCGCTTGTGTTATAACAAACTTTTAATCAAACGCCAAGTAGCGTGATGACGCAGCCCACGATTACCACGCCCGCCACGAGCATTGCCGCCTGGATAGTGCCGATTTTCTGCGGCTGCTCATGAATGTCCGGAATAATATCACTCGCCGCAACATAAACAAAAAAGCCGGATGTAAGCGCCAGCATCGGCGCCACGAAATTACCGAGATCCCTGCCAAGTGAATACACGATCACCGCCGCGACGACCGTTGCTAGTGCCGTCGCCACGTTCGCACCGACTACCATTCTATCTTTCCATCCCTTAGAGAGCAGTAGTGCAAACGTGCCTAGTTCCTTCGGAATTTCGTGTGCCGAAACAGCCAGCGTCGTGATAATTCCGGTTGCCGGGCTTACTAAAAATGCTGCGGCAATCGCCACGCCGTCAATAGCATTATGCATCATATCACCAAGAATGATCAGGCGTCGCTGCTGGGCGTTTTTTGCGTGCGATTCGTGCTCGTGATGGTGGTGAAACCAGCTCGCCGAGCGCTCCAGCACGAAAAAGAAAATAAAGCCGGCAAGGCAGTAAAGCAACATGGCGCGCGGATCGGACCGTTCAAACGATTCGGGCAGAAGATCAAAAAACGCGGCTGCGAGCAATGCACCAGCCCCAAAAGGCATAGTGAGAAGCAGCGCAGTCTGGCGGCGCTTCTTAAAGCGTAGCAGCATCACGCCGCCGGCTAGGGATATAAAGCTGCCAATAATAATTGCAAGTATCATCAAGAATATAATAGTCATTGAAATAATCATACCACTGCGAAGAAAAATTCACCACGCCCGGGGTTTTCGTTAGGGGGCGAGCGCAGGAGAGCAGAAGCTCATCCCGCACCCGCCCCCGGCCGGTGGGTGACGTCAGCGCGATCCGGCGGACGCGTCGTTGTCCGACGACGACTGGTTCCGCTTCGGCAGCTCGAGGTAAGCCCAGCCGAACGCCACAAGCGCGAGGAGCATGAACCCCATGCCCAGCGTCCCGACGCGCAGCGTCGTGAACATGAACACGCTCGTGAAGAGCGACGCCAGTCCGAGGAAGACGAAGACCACCGTCTTCGCGTATCCACGCGCCATTGGCGTGAACGTGTCCAGGATGGTCGAGCCAAGGAACCAGACGATCCCAGCGACGACCAGCGCGATCAGCGCCAGCACCAGAACAACCATGGCAGATCCTTTCCCAGGTCCCCGTTGACACACCCCCAGCCGGGTGTGCTACTTGAATAATATATAAGCTTGAAGGAAAGTCAATTTTGTACTCATAGTATACGTACTTCTACATGGTCCAGATACGAAATCGGGGTGGCGCAGGAGAAGTATCATCCCACGCCACCCGTATGACCACACCCGCCGACGAGCGGTTCAGCGCTGAACACGCCGACCCAACAGCTCACCGAACACGTAGGCCCGCACCTTGGACGAGGCGGCGGCGAACAGCAATAGCGCCGCCACGATGAGCAGCACGCCGAGCGCGTCGCCGAGCAAGAGCAGGGCGATGCCGACACACAGCGCGCCGACCCCGATGAAGACTGCCGCGGTGCTCGGGTCTTTTCCTTCGAAGAGACCCTTGAAGCCGATGAACCCGGCGAACACACCAACGAGCACTCCTACCACAATGACGACGGTCATCTGTTTACCTCCCTAAAGGGTGTCACATCCGGACAGGATGCTATATATTAATATGACACAAGCTTGAATTTAAAGCAAATTTATACTTATAATATACACATGTATTTTAAGCCAACAAAAAAGCGCCAGGTAAGGGTGGGCATCACCTGGCGCCGTTTTGCCCTTTAACCCACCACACAGGCAAGCGTAACGATCTCGATTCTACGCAGACGTTCGCTGGTTAAAGGGATTAGTATGCACGCAATGTTTTGATGTTGAAAAGTGGAGGGTAGATTACTTTAAAACGCATTGCGCACAACCTAACATAAGTTAGAATAGGGGGTATAAGGTGCGTTTGGTTGCACTCGCAGGTATCAACCAATCGTGTTTGATAGTAGCACTTATTTGACAGTAAGTCAATGCTTTTTACCACATTTTATATGGAAATCAATAAAACCACCCCTGATAAGCATGAGTATTTACGGCCTTTAACGACCATTCCGAGGCCTCCAAAAAATATATTTTTTGGAGGCACTGCCCCTGTTATACGCATGACAAGCGTAGCTATCGTTGGCACCAGAAAACCCACAAATTACGGCAAAGAAGTGGCTCATAAATTCGCCTATGAATTGGCCAAAAAAGGCGTAATCATTATAAGCGGACTGGCACTTGGCATCGATTCCGTCGCGCACCGGGCCGCACTGGAAGCTGGCGGCACCACCCTGGCTGTACTGGCAAACAGCGTCGATCATATTTATCCGCGAAACCACAAAACATTGGCCGAGCAGATCGTCGCAAGCGGCGGGGCAATCCTCAGTGAATACGAGCCACCGACGGAAGCACGCAGCTACCAGTTCTTGGCGCGTAACCGCATCGTCAGCGGACTGTCGGACGCCGTTATTATAATAGAAGCCGCCGCACGTAGCGGCACGCTTTCTACCGCCATGCACGCGCTCGAGCAAGGGCGGGAAGTTTTTGTCGTACCAGGAAACATCACCAGCCCGCTCTCGAGCGGCTGTAACGCACTATTAAAGCAAGGAGCGCATCCGGTCACTTGCGTAGAGGACGTACTTGAGGTGATCGCACCAGAGCTCCTAAGGACGCAGACAGTACTTCCACTAGGCAGCACACCACTGGAAAGCAGCATCATCGCGCTGCTCCAATCCGGAGTCCGTGATGGCGACCAGCTCCAAAGGCAATCAGGAGCCAGTGCGGCCGATTTCAGCCAGGCGATCACCATGATGGAAATAAATGGCCTTATCCGCGCGCTCGGTGGCAACCAGTGGACTCTCCGTTAATTTCTTTGACAAATGTCGTTCTAAGTGTCATTATTAATACAGTTTTGTCGAGCAAGATCGCTCCGAAACACACACAGGTAGCTTCTAAACAGAGGTGAGTAACTTGTGACTGCAACCTTGGTATGGCGATCCGTTGAATCAATCCTCGTATACTGTCGCGGCGCCCGCAAAGAGAAGAGACTTTTCTTCACTAAAGACGCCGCGGACGACGTAATAGCCTCCATCAGAGAACGAGTGCAAATAGACGGCACCGAAGAGGTGATTCCTCGTGCCTACAAATGCGCCTCGTGCAAAGCGCGGCTGCCGAGCCCGGCGCAAGAAGAAGCGTGGCATCTTACCAAAAAATACGCCTAGCGCGCTACCTGTGGGGCTGCATCATCCAGATGCAGCCCTTCGACGTTTTGAAAATAAATTCATTTTACAAATAGATGAAAATTGCGTAGTATAGAGCACTAGTGTCCAGCTAAAATGCTAAAGGTATAATGAATATATGAGCAAAAATCTAGTTATCGTCGAGTCGCCAGCCAAGGCAAAAACTATCGAGAAATACCTCGGTAAAGACTTCGTGGTGAAGAGCAGCATCGGCCACGTGCGCGGCCTGCCAAGCAAGAATGGCAGCGTTGACGTTGCTAATAACTTTGCGCCGCGTTTCGAGGTGAATGCCGACAAGAAAAAGACGATAGCCGAGCTGAAAAAAGAAGTGAAGCAAACTGATACCGTTTGGCTGGCAAGCGATGAAGACCGCGAAGGAGAGGCGATCGCCTGGCATCTGGCCGAGGTCTTAAAGCTCGACCCGAAAACCACGCACCGTATCGTCTTCCACGAGATCACCAAAGGCGCGCTCGACGAAGCCGTCAAAAACCCACGCACCATCGACATGCCGCTGGTCGAGGCGCAACAGGCGCGTCAGTCACTGGACTACCTCGTAGGATTCGAACTTTCGCCGGTGCTCTGGCGCAAGGTCCGTCCGCAGCTTTCGGCCGGCCGCGTGCAATCCGTCGCCGTCCGCCTGATCGTCGAGCGCGAAGCTGAAATTGACGCGCACGTGCCGGAGTCGACCTTCAAACTTACCGCCGAATTCATCCTCGAAGATGGCACGGTTTTGCCAGCAACCAGCAGCAAAAAGCACAACTCCATCACCGACGTCCGCGCAGTCCTCGAAGCCTTCTCAAAAAGCAACTTTACGGTTAAAGACATCGAGAAAAAGCCGGGCACCCGCAACCCGGGCGCGCCGTTTACCACCAGTACGCTCCAGCAAGAGGCATCAAGCAAGCTCGGTTTCAGCCCACGTAACACCATGAGCCTGGCGCAGCGCCTCTACGAAGCCGGTCTTATTACCTACATGCGTACCGACTCGGTCAACCTTTCGACTCAGGCGCTCGGCGCGATGACTGGATTTATCAAGGAAACATATGGTGACAACTACCACCAGTTCCGTACGTTCAAGTCCAAATCCGCCAACGCCCAGGAAGCCCATGAGGCCATCCGCCCAACGGATGTCCGTCGCCTGAGTGCCGGTGCTGATGCACAGCAAAAGAAACTCTACGATCTCATTTGGCGCCGCACACTGAGCACGCAAATGGCCGCCGCATCTCTCGAGAAGACCACCATTTCTATCGCGAGCGACAAAACCGATGAGATCATGGAAGCCAAGGGCGAAATCGTCATCTTCGACGGATTCCTTAAAGTGTACGGACGCTCAGGCGACGACGTGCTTCTCCCAGAGGTAAAGCAGGGCGACCCGCTGACGCTTCAAAAAGCAGAAGCAATCGAGCAGCTCTCGCGCGGTCCGGCCCGCTACACCGAAGCGTCACTCGTGAAAAAGCTCGAAGAAATGGGCATCGGCCGCCCATCTACCTACGCCAGCACCATCAATACCATCCAAAGCCGCGGCTACGTCGAGCGTGGCGATCTTGAAGGTGTCGAAAAAGACATCGCAAAACTCATGCTCGAAAACGGCCAGATCAGTGAAAAAACCGAAAAAATCCAATACGGCAAAGATAGCAACAAGCTCTTCCCAACAGATACCGGCAAGGTAGTGACCGACTTTTTGGTCAAGCACTTCAAACGCGTCATGGACTACGATTTCACCAAGGCCGTCGAAGGCCAGCTGGACGAAATCGCCGTCGGCAAGAAAGGTCGCGTCCAGGTACTCACCGATTTCTACACGCCATTTCACAAGATGGTCGAAGACAGCGCCGGCATCTCACGCGCCGAAGCCACGCAGACGCGCCACATAGGCGACGACCCAAAGACCGGGCTGCCGATTTTCGCGCGCTTTGGCCGTTTTGGCCCGATGCTGCAAAAAGGCGAGCAGTCGGATGATCCGAAGCCAACCTTCGCACCACTTCCAACAGGCGCAAAGATAGAGACCGTCACGCTCGAGCAAGCGCTTGAAATGTTCAAATTGCCGCGTATCGTGGGGCAGACCGACGACGGCAAGGAAATCAAAGCCAATATCGGCCGCTTCGGCCCGTATATCCAGGTTGATAAGCTCTTCGTCAGCATCAAGCCGCTCGATCCGCACACCATTACGCTTGAGGAAGCCAAAAAACTCTACGCTGAAAAGCTCAAGGCCGAGGCAGAAAAGAACATCGCCGACTTTGGCGACGGCATCAAAGTACTAAACGGCCGCTTCGGCCCGTATATCACCGACGGCAAGAAGAATGCCAAAATACCGAAAGACACCGATCCGAAGTCGATCACGCACGAGCAGGCAAAAGAGCTGCTCGATAAGGCTCCGGCGAAGACAGCCCGCAAACGTATCGTGCGCCGTAAAGCATCGTAGCCATTACCAATCCGGGACATTGCAATCCTCTTTACTTATGATATAATAACAACAATCTCTCAGTACATCCGTGCTGACGAGAACAGTTGAGGCGAACCTACATCGGAGGATTTCATGGCTCGTCGTAAGCGTACGTATGGCGTACTCTTCGGAGTAACGCTGAGCGCGGCTCTTCTCGTCGGCTGCGGCAACGCCCGCCCGTCGCAGGAGAAGAGCGGGAGCACGGCAACCCCCGTCAGCCACGGCAAAGCGCAAAACCCGAAGGCCGCCGCTACGGCGACGGGATTCGCGCCGCGCTTCGACGGTATGTACCGAGGCAGTATCAGCGCGACCAAGCTCGTGTACGTCCGCTTCTTTCCCAACCACACCGCGTATCACGTGGTCATCACCATCGTCGCGGGCGACAACGACGTGGACAGTCACGTCGTTCGATGGCTGGGGCCGCAGTGCCCGTCCTCCATCCCCGGACGGCCCGACGGACCGTGGACATACGACGCGAACGGCTCGTTCACGAACAAAACCAGAGCGACCGATCTCTCGATACGAAACTTCACGCCCGGCGGCTTCGACCTGAAGAGCGTCGACAGCTCCCAGGAGGCGCACACCTACCACCTCACCTTCACGCCCGACCCGGCAAAGAAGGTGACCGTGTGTCCGCCGGTCCACTCCGACTAAAAGGAAAGCCCAACTCTACGCCCTGACTCTGGGTGAGTTCCCGCTTCGGCGAAAACTCCCCGGATCCTCGGGGCGTTTTCGTTATTTCAGGCTAAGGTGCCGAAGGGCGAGTGGCGCTTATTTCCATAAGCAATACCACATCGATACTATTTAAAAAGTAGCAAAACATTCTTTACTGTGCGCGTCCATTTCATGCTATAATTAATTAGACCGGAAAACTATTTGACATTATAGATATATTGTTCTATAATCGACTAAAGTAGAAAACAACACTAGCTCAAGAGGTGAAACGGAAAGGAACCACGAGCGTCATGGACGAAACTGTAAAACCTGACACCGCGACTACGCTTAAAACCGCGGTAAATGACATTCTCGAAATGATCGAACAGGAGCGCGAACGCGAAATTATTACGCGCCGTTTCGGCCTTTTTGACCGCCGTGAAACGCTTGAGCAAATCGGCGAGCTTCTTGGCATTACCCGCGAACGCGTCCGCCAGCTTGAAAAAGCCATCCTTATCCGCCTGAAAATCGCCGCCGAAGAGAACAAAATCCCTGCAGTCAGCGACGTAGAGCGCCTGATCGTCCGCGACCTCTCGGAAACCGGCCGCGTTGCCCGCGTCCAGGACGTCACCGCACGGCTTGTTGGTAACAGCAGCGACGCACGAGCCCGCGCCCACGTTGCCTTTATCTCTGAACTCTCACCGAACCTCGTCGTGCTTAGCGAAAACGACCACTACCACCACGCGGTCGGCATCAAAGAACACGGCGACGAGAAAAAGATCAAAGAACATGTCGACGAAATCGTCAAAACCGTGAAAAAACACGGCGAACCGCTCCAAGCTGAAGAGCTTCACGCCAAGCTGAAGCACGAAAACCCAACGCAGGTACGTGCGCTTGCCAGCACCAGCAAACACCTCGCTAGCCTCAAGGACAACTGGGGTCTTACAAAGTGGCCAACCGTTAACCCAAAGAACATCCGCGACAAAATCTACGTGATCCTTGCCGAAAACAAGGAGCCGATGCACTTTTCCGACATCGCGAAATCTATCAAGGGCAGCGACTTCAAGCGAAAAGACGTCACCACCCAGGCGATTCACAACGAACTGATCAAAGACAAGCGCTTCGTTCTGATCGGCCGCGGCATCTACGCGCTCGACAACTGGGGCTTTTCTAAGGGAACCGTAGCCGACATCATTACCGACGTTCTGAAGAAAGCGGGCGAACCGCTTCACCGCGACGAAATCGTCAAGCGCGTGCTTAAGAGCCGCCAGGTAAAAGAGACGACTATCTTGCTCAATCTCCAGAGCAAATCTCAGTTCAAGCGCGTCGCAAAGGCGACTTACACGCTCGACGAACCAGCGAAGTAGTTCACCTTGCAAACCATAAGCCGTGATGGGACAATAGAGCTAGGCATGGATATTCTTTTGTGGACCATAAATCTCCTGCTACAATGGTACGTTTGGCTTCCAATCGTGCTTATTTTGGCATTTTTGACCTACCGCAACTACCGTCGTATCGATAGTATCAAAGCGGCCGACAGCATACTGCTTGTCCTGGAAATCCCAAAAGCTAACGACAAATCCGAGCTTGCCGCCGAACAATTGTTTGCCAGCCTTCACGGAATCCTGCGCGACCGTAACGAGTTACGGCTTAGCGGCGGCATGCAGGAGCATCTCAGTTTTGAAATTGCCTCTGTAAACGGCCAGATCCGTTTTTATGTGTGGGTGCCAAAAACGCTGCAGAGCTTCGTTGAAGGGCAAATTTACTCGCAGTACCCAAGCGTCCAGATTCATAACGCTGAAGAAGACTACGTAGCACACGAGCGCCGCCACAGTGTTGTCTATACCTCTGAAATTACGCTGACCAACAGCGAGTTCTTACCAATCAAGACGTTCCAGAGCTTCGAGGTTGACCCGCTCGCCGGTATTACCGGAACGCTGGCTAAGCTCGAATCTACCGGGGAGGAATTGTGGGTTCAGGTGCTGGTGCGCCCGATTGCCGACGATTGGCACAAATCATCCGACAAATGGATCAAAAGCGTCAAAACCGGCAATCCGTTCGGCTTTCTCACCGGTACCGGCGGGGAAGGGTTTAACCTCAAATGGATCGGCGGATTTTTCGCTGCGCTTTCCACCCCGCCAGAGCAGGGGATCGGCGGGAGCGGCGCCAAAGAGCTTTCTGAACGTGATAAAACACGTATCGCCGAGGCGGAGAAAAAGGCAACCAAGCTGGGCTACCAGGTAAAGGTCCGCTTGGCATACCTCGGTGAAAGCACGACAAACGCCAAGCTTCGCATGCAGGCGATCGTAGGAACGTTCAAACAGTACAACAGCACCAACCTCAACGGCTTCCAAATGACCGGGGGCAGCTTCCGTAAAGAGGACCTCGCAAAGTACAAAGCACGCCTCTTCATGGATCGCGGCTATATTCTTAACATCGAAGAACTCGCCAGTGTATTTCACCTGCCGCACACCAACGTGGAGACGCCAAATATCGTGTGGGCCAGCACCAAAACGGCCGAGCCGCCGGCGAAACTGCCTATCATCACCGGTAACGAAGCGATCGACGAGAACATCAGCGCCTTTGGTCTTACCAATTTCCGCGGTATCAACCATCAGTTCGGCATGCTGCGCGTCGACCGCTCGCGCCACGTTTACATCATCGGTCAAACCGGTGCCGGTAAGTCCGGTACGCTTGAACTCTTTGCGCTGAGCGATATTTTCCACGGCCAAGGTTACGCCATTATCGACCCGCACGGCGACTTTGCCGTCGATAACATGCGCTTCATCCCCGGTTCGCGCCTGCAGGATGTGGTGTATTTCAATCCGGCCGATACGGCATATCCGCTCGGCTTCAACCCGCTTGAGGTAACCGATCCGGCGCACAAAACCAATATCTCATCCGAGGTCATTGGTGTGCTCAAGCGCATGTTCGGCGAAAGCTGGGGACCGCGGCTCGAATACATTTTGCGCTATACCATCCTGGCACTGCTCGACCGCCCGGACACGACCATGCTCGATATCACGCGCATGCTCACCGATAAAAAATTCCGCAAAGAAACGCTTGAGTACTGTACCGACACCGTAGTGCTGCAATTCTGGAATATCGAGTTCGCCAGCTGGACCGACAAATTCCAGGCCGAAGCCATCGCGCCGGTGCTCAACAAGGTGGGCGCTTTCACGGCTAACCCTGTCATCCGTAACATTATCGGCCAGCCGAAATCCACCTTCAACATTCGCCAGATCATGGACGAAGGCAAGATCCTCATCGTCAACCTCTCTAAAGGTCTGATCGGCGAAGACAACGCCTCGATCCTGGGATCATTCCTCGTCACCAAGATTCAGCTCGCCGCCATGAGTCGAAGCGACATTCCAGACATCAAGGATCGCCGTCCGTTCTACCTCTACGTGGACGAATTCCAGAACTTCGCCACTGATTCATTTGCCACCATCCTCTCTGAGGCGCGTAAGTACGGCCTCAACCTCACCGTCGCCAACCAGTACATCTCCCAGATGAACGAAACCGTGCGCGACGCCGTTTTCGGTAACGTCGGTACAATGATCTCATTCCGCGTGTCGGCCGACGACGCGCCGATCCTCGCCAAACAGTTTGAACCGCAGTTTGAGCCAAACGACCTCTTGCAGATGCACAACCGCCACTTCATCATCAATATGGTGATCAACGGTGAAAAATCGCCGGCATTTAGCGCAACCACGCTGACGCTGCCGCCGCCACAGATAGACAACACCGGCCGGATCATCGAAAATACTCGTCGCCTCTACAGCCGCAGCAGGGCAGAGGTAGAGCAGGAGATTTCAGCATCCATCCAGCCGCCAAAGCATCTACAGCCGAAAGCGCCGCAGCCAGCACCAAAACAGTGGCCGATCAACGCCCAGACTCAGGTTGTCACGCCCACGCCACAACCTCAAGCCGCAACCGCAACTCAACCCGCACAGCAGCCACAGCCGCTGGTAGAATCTGTCGCCGCTACACCGGCGCAAACGCAACCTGCAGAAACAGACACCGAAGCCGCTCCCGCCAAGAAAAAGCGAAAGCGCACTAGAAAGCGCAAGTCCAAGTCGGCTACGGACGGCGAAATCACGTTGCCGCCGGTCGCCGCAAAGTCAGAGCCGCAAGAAACCGAGATCCGCCTCCGTTAAACGAGGCGTTTCTTATGCTATACTAAGCCCAAGATGAGTGAGTTTTTCAAGTCGTTTACCGAGTGGATGCAAAAGCGCGCCACTACCTCAATTATCGGCACCTACGCCGCGTTTTGGGCGGCGTATCACTGGCAAGTGTTCTATACCACCATGTTCGTCAGCGAAGACCGGGTGTACGAAAAATTTCACCTCCTCAAGAACGAATACATCCACACGTACTTTCTCGGTCTGCACTGGAACCAGCTAGAAACGTACCGAGGATTTCTTATACCTGCTGCAATGACGTTCATTTTCATCTGGATACTGCCACCATATATCTTCATCCCATCCTTTAAGGCCGAGCGCAAATACAAGCTCGACCGCCGCCGCATCGTCATAAAAGGCGACATCGAGATGGAAAGGGAACGTGCCAAGTTGGCCGCAGAAAATACCAAAACCCTCGTGGAAGAGAAGAAAGCAGCCGTAATAGAGCGTGAAATCGAGGAGAT
>CAMLDM010000002.1 GCA_946479025.1 uncultured Candidatus Saccharibacteria bacterium
CTTTACCCACACATAGAAAAAAGAGACCGAATGATCTCTTTTTTCTATGGTGCGCGAGAGAGGACTTGAACCTCCACGGCCCGAAGGCCACCAGCCCCTCAAGCTGACGCGTCTACCAATTCCGCCACTCGCGCATAAGGGGTAACCTGCACGATTATAGCGAAGTTACGGCGTTTTGTAAACCGACTTCTGGCTGACGCTCCAATCGAGGACGTTAGAGTAGCGATCGTAGGCTGAAATAAGCGTTGCCGAAGGGTCGACCGAGCGAACATGCTTATTCACGACATATTCGGCCGATGGCTGATACAGACCAACCGCCGGCACATCCTCAATCCACTGTTTCGCAAACGCCGTGTATTTTGCACTGCGCAGCTCCGGCTCAAGGCGCGACCGGGCGCTCGCCAGAGCCGCATCAGCATTAGCGCTCACATAATTTGAGAAATTATACCCGTTCATGCCGATTTGCGAAGAGTGCCAATAAGCGTATACGTCGGGGTCGGCACCAATAAAGAGCTCGTACAGCAGCACGTCATAATTACGAGTCTGCAAAACGTTTTGCACGAAATTCGTCGACGGATCAGCAGTATCCACGATGTTCGTATTGATCGTAATACCCAACTTGCGCCACTGTCCGGCAAGCGTTTCTAGCGCCTTCTCATACTGTGCGTTTCTTGTCGTTGCCACGGTGAGCGCCAGCTTTTGCTTACCCTTTTGGCGAACTCCATCTTGAATTTTCCAGCCAGCTTTATCGAGTAGTGCACCGGCCTTTTCAGCATTCGGCAGAGCAGGGTGTGGCATAGCCGCCCCAGACACTTGTCCGTTAATGAATGGCAGGTCTAGTGATTCCACTTTCATCGGCAGGCTGGCCCGGATAGCGGAAGTATCCGTCGCAAGCTCTAATGCCTGGCGAACCGTCTTATCTCTCAGAATAGACGCATCCGTATTAAATAAGGCATAAACGCCGCTGTTTATCGGCTGGCTAACAATATTGTAATTATGCGTATCAACTTGAGAAACATCAGCACCGGTAAGATCTGCCGCCGCACTTACCTCGCCCGTCCGCAGCGCTTTCATGATAGAATCCTGGCTGTCATAGGCGTGCACTTCCATGCGGGCCAGCATCGGTTCGCCGCCATAATACTTATCGAACGCCGTCATGTGAACGACTTTGTGCCGCTTGGCATCGACAGTCTGAAGCAAACTGAAACTGAACGGCCCGCTACCGACAGGCGAGCGGCTGAAAACATTTTCGCGGACCGCGCCTGGCGCCACCTTGCCTAAAATATGCTCAGGCAATACCGGAAATGTCAGGGCATTCGGAAACGCCGCGTATATCGCCGGCAGCTGGAACTGTACCGTCGTAGCATCTACCTCTTTTACGGTAATGTCCTGCCAGTTGATTCGAAGCGGCGAACGGGTTTCCGGATTTTTAATAAGATTGATCGTAAATGCCACGTCTTTCGCCGTAAGAATCGAACCGTCGTGCCACTGGACATTCGGGCGCAACTTAACTGTATATATCGTGCCGGTTTTGTCGACCGTCATATTTTCGGCAAGATCCCCATGGACATGCCCCGTACGGTCGTACGAATAAAGCGACGAGAACATCAGCCGGCTAGCGGCGATCTCAGCGCTCGACGAAGCGTAGAGAGGATTAAGCGTATCGATTGGGCCAAGTGATGCTTCGGCGTAGGTGCCACCACGACTCGGAGCTAGCGTCTGATAGCTATTCTGAAACCACACCAGCTGCATACCAACTGCGATAATCATTGCGCCCACCAGTAGCAACCAGCCAATGATCCGGCGCCGGACGCTGCGAATGTTATCAAGGCGCGTAATAATAAACTTGCGGGCGTGCCGCGTCGTTGCCCCTTCTGCTTTTTTAACGCGCTTAGAGAACCTTTTACTATCGAACGTCAGCTTTTGAAATTGCTTCCACCCGCGCTTTTCATCTGCCATGTAGTAAAGTTCCTTCGTTAATTAAATGCCGGTAAGAGCAGCCCAACTAAGATAGAAAGCACGAAAATAACAGCCAGAACAATCGTGGCTTCAAACAGGTTTTTATCGAGACCGCGGCGTGTTGTATATAACTCTCCAGAAGCACCAAAACCAGCACCCAGGCTTGCTCCGCGCTGTTGCAGTAATACGGCCAAAATCATCAAAAAAGCCGAGCCAATCGTCACAACCTGTAAAATACTATCAATATTCATTACTTTTCCTCCCGCCTTTTTGCGTACTGTAATTCTAACGCGCTACTTACTATATAGTTTACCAAACTTAATATGATTCCTGTAAGAATCGAGTTCCAAAATGACATATGAAGTCCCGGGGTCAGCTTGAGTGACAAGTATACCATAAAGCCATTTACCACGATAGTGAAGAGTCCGAGCGTCAACAGAATCGCTGGCAGCGACAGGATGATGACAATCGGCCTCAATATCGTATTGATGATGGAAAAAACCAGCCCGGCAAGTAAGAATACTGAAACGCCCGTTGCAAACTCAACGTCGCCATAGCCCGTACCAAGAATACGAAAGGCTACCCACAGCCCAATCGAGTTCAATATCCAGCGCAGGACAAACACAAAAAATTGTTTTTTCATAAGCTACTTTCACTATACCGATATTTTAGAGATCTGTCGAGAGACGCGCGCTTAAGTTCGTGTGTCCTGTTTTAGTAATGAGAATGTCATCCTCTATCCTCACTCCGATCGACTGCTCTGGAATATAAATCCCCGGCTCCACGGTAAGCACCATGCCCGGCCGCAGCATGCGCGGGCCACCCAAGCTGTCGTGTACATCAACGCCAAGCCCATGGCTCACGGCGTGCGGAAAATATTTACGATAGCTTTTTTCGTCATCGCGGGCTTTCATAAGACCGAGTTTTAGCAGCGCTTCCGTCATGATGGCGTCAACATCGCGCTGGTATTGCTCGACCGAAAGATCCGGCTTGAGCAGACTGATGATCTCCTCGTGCGCCAGCTGCACTGCCGCATGTACTTCACGCTGGCGCTTGGTCGGCTCGCCAAACGCGTAGGTGCGCGTAATATCGGCTGCATATCCATCATGGCGCGCTCCAATATCTAGAAGCAGCAATTCCCGCTTCTTTAATTTCGTGCTGTTTTCTACGTAGTGTAGTGTGCAAGCGTTTTTGCCAGCCGCAACAATCGGGTCGTAGGCATGACCTTTCGCGCCGCGCGACCTGAAATAATGCGTAAAATCCGCCTCCACCGCATACTCGTATTTTGCTGTTTGCAGGTTCGACTTTACATCTTCGAACGCGTCAATCGTGAGGTTGATCGCTTTTTTCATACGCGTAATCTCTTCGGGCTGCTTGATGGCACGCAGCTGGGCCAGTTCTTTTCGGCAGTCTAGCACCGAATTGAACGTGCGGTCGAGCTGTTCGTACATTTTTTTCGGCGCGGGGTTAAGCGTAAAATCAAAATACTCAGCGTGCGGCTGTTCGCCGAGCGTGTAAACGACGCTGTGTTTTTTCGCCAGGTCGCGCAGCATGATCAGCGCTTTGTCGTGCTCAATTACCATATCGACACCACTTATCTCCATCGCCTTTTCAGGTGCAAGACTGCCATCAAAAATCTCATGCGATTCACTTACCTTCGGCGCCACCAGCCAGCTTTTATCACGCGCTCCGTCCATGATCAGCCACCAGTCGGGAGTTTCAATGCCGGTCAGCCACCAGAAATTAGCCTCTTGCTCAAACGTGAACGCCGCGTCATTGCTGCGCTGTATCTGCGTGTGCCCCGCAAGGACAACGATACCGCCTTTTAGCTCTCGTGCAAGTCTCTGGCGGTTGGCAACAAAAAGCTCATTCATATACCTATGATACACTTCCTCGCCTGTCGTACCCACCCTATTTCACGACAACGTAGTAATTCATGCCGTAGAGAGTCCCCCACTTTTGGGTCGCCGACGTATAACCGCTTACCGAACCACTGTCGCAAAGCGCGTCTATGGTCGCAGCCGCGCTTGGCTGCTGTTCAAGATAGGCAAACAGATACGTGATGGGCGCACTGTTTTTTGTACAGGTTGCCTTCATATATGCCGGAGTCGGCGTGCTGCCGCTCGTGCCGCACTTGCCACCCGTGTCCGAAACGCAAAGGCTCGGATCGGTGATGTCTTTTTTCAAAATCCCCGCGTCTTTCAAGCACGTAAGCATCGACTTCGGATACGATCCGTTCGGCCCCGCATCGAACCAGCCGTTGCCATTTCCCGAAAGTCCGCAGCCGCTGCCCGTCCCCATGAAGTCATTTTTCTGTAACGCGTAAGCATTGAATGCCGTGGCGAGCTGGTTAAGGTCGCTCTTGCGCTGATTGTCGCGCGTCCGCTGCTGGTACGACGGAACAGTGAACGTGACGATCGCCGCGAGAATACCAATGACCGAAATAACAATCAGCAGCTCCACGATCGTAAAGCCTGTTCTGCCTGGTTGTCGCTTGCCGAAGATGCCCATATTCGCGTTTCCTTTTGTGGCAACTATAGCATAAGCGTTACTTGGGCGGCAAATACGCCTCGAGGAGTTTTGCTTTAGCAGGACCGATTGCCGCCATCAGCTGCTCTTTCGTCGCATTCTGCACGCCGCGCAGACTGCCGAACGTGCGAATCAGCTTCTTTCTCGTAGTCGGACCGATGCCTGGAATTTCTTCCAGGCTGCTGGCCGTTTGTTTTTGGCGTTTTAGCACAGTGTGGTAACTCACCGCAAACCGGTGCGACTCATCGCGGATGCGCTGGAATAGTTTCGTCACGTCGGAATACGCCGTCACGATCGCAGCGCCACGGAGGTTTTTCGAATGCGAGCCGGCATTGATCTGCCCGGCATGAAGATTCACTATATAATACTCGCCCGAATTCATCACCGACACCCCCGGCTCCGGCTCACGTATCAACCGTTCGAGTTTTTCAGTATCAATACACGAACGCGTCTTATGAACGATGATTTCCTCTTCGCGCTTGGCGATGCTAATCGTCGGGATTTTCGTACCACGCTCTTCTTGGGCCCGAAGCGCCGCATCAAGCTGTCCTTTACCACCATCGATTAATAGCATATCCGGCCCACCCCAATTCTTCAGATTCTTCTCGCTCAGGCGCCGAAACAGCGTTTCGTGCATATTATAATAATCATCGTTTTGCTGCTTTGTCATCTTGAACTTGCGGTAGTTCGCCCGATCGCTCACACCGTTCGTAAATACCACCATGCTCGCCACCACATTGGTGCCGCCCATGTGCGAAATGTCGTAGCCTTCGATACGCGCCGGCAACTTTTTAAGACCCAAAAGATCACGCAGGTTACTAAGCGCTTTATCCTTACTGATATCCAGAAATTCCTTGTCGCCAAACATAATCCGCCGTTGCAGCTCACCAAGATCACGGAGCTTATTGCGGAGGTTTGCCGCCGTTTCAAAATCGTGCAGCTTGGCCGCGGTTTTCATATCGCGCTCCAGCTCGCGCGCCAGCGATTTTCGGCCGCCCTCCATGTAGCGAATGAGTTTTTTAAGCGTCGCCTTATACTCTTCGCTTGTAGTACCCGGCCGCGGATCCAGTCCGATGTGCGCATCAAGCGTCGGCCGCTGACCTGCTTTAGGCGGCTTGGTATAATAAGGGAAAATCTTGCGAAGATACCGTAGCGCCTTTTTTACCGCGAAGCCATTGTAGTACGGCCCAAAATATTCGGCGCCATCATCGGCCGGATTGCGCGTAAAACATACGTATGGCCACTCGCTCTTCATGTCGATCCGCACGAACATCTGTGATTTGTCATCGCGGAGCAAAATGTTATAACGCGGCATATAACGCTTGACCATTTCGCTCTCTAAGAATAGCGCGTCGATCTCACTTTCGGTCTCCACCCAGTCTGTCATCTCGATTTCCGCCACTAGCGCACGGGTCTTTACGTCCATATCACGTTGACTTTGAAAATACTGCCGCACCCGGTTTTTTAGCACGGCAGCTTTGCCCACGTAAATAATCTCGCCGCTTTTCGACTTATGAAAATACACCCCAGGGCTGCGTGGCAACGTCTTTAATTTGGCTTCGAGAGCTTTATTCACCCTCCTATTATACCTCGCGTAGCAAATCGGCTAACTTACGCAGCGTATTAATATTACGAATCGTAATGTTCTTGTAGAGAAGGGTGCCTGGCACACGAAGTAGGCTGCTGCGCGTCTGGTATTTACGGTCTAGATGAGACAGCACGGCACCTGGCACATACAGCAAGGTCTCAAACTCCGGACGATAGCCAAGCGTTTCTAATATAGCCGGCGAGTCGACTTCCGGAAAAAGAAAAACGACATCCGACTTGTGCTCAGTGCGGTTATTCTGCCACGCCTCCGGAGCCGCCGCAGCGATGCGCAGAAGATTTGGACCACTCACGAGCAACGCTGGGATTTCAAAACCAAACGCATCCTTCATTGCCTTTTTCAACAGGTTCACGTCGGGCGCTGCGTCCGACTCAAAGATGACATTACCGGAATTAATATAGGTACGTACGTTTTTAAATCCTTGGGCTTCGAACAACTCGCGAAGCTCATTCATCGGAACTTTATGATTACCCCCAACATTTATTCCACGGAGCAAACAAACATATTTCATACTCTCCAGTATAGCGGGAATTTTCGCGCAAAATAGTCGTTGCAACTTTCAGAAAAAACTGAAATAATAAAACCAAAGCATAAGCGGAGACTCTATGGAAACCATCATTGAAGCACAAGGACTGACTAAGCGTTACGGTGATTTTACCGCCCTCGACCGGCTGGACCTCACTGTAAAGAAGGGCGAGATTCTCGGCTACCTCGGGCCAAACGGCGCAGGTAAGACTACGACAATCCGCCTTCTGCTTGGCCTCATCAAGGCAAGCGAAGGTTCAGCAACTATTTTCGGCAAAGACGCATCGCAGCAAGCAGCAGAAATTCACAAAAATATCGCTTATGTACCGGGTGAAACTAGCTTTTGGCCAAACATGACCGGCGCGGAAACATTGCGGCTGCTCGCTAATGTTCATGGCAGCTCGAACGATGACTACCAGCAAGAACTGATCGAGAAATTCGACTTCGACCCGAATAAAAAAGTCCGCAGCTACTCGAAAGGTAACCGCCAAAAAATCGCGCTGATCGCCGCGCTCGCCTCAAAAGCCGACCTGCTGATTTTTGACGAGCCGACCAGCGGCCTCGACCCGGTTATGGCAAAAACGTTCCGGGACGAAGTGTTGCGCGCCAAAAAGAACGGCCAGACCGTTTTCCTCTCTTCGCACATGCTTGAAGAGGTTGAAGAACTTTGTGACCGCGTTGCGGTACTGCGCGAAGGTGAGCTAGTAGAAATGGGGACGCTTGAAGAGCTGCGCCACCTTTCGGCGCTTACAGTCGAAGCGACATTTACAAGTGCGCCGCCCGACGTTTCAAAACTAAAGAACGTCAGTAACGTTGAAACGCACGACAATTACCTACGCTGCAACGTCAATGGCCAAATGGACGAGCTGCTGCAAATCGTGGCACGTGCCAAGCCGCTCAGCTTCCTGAGTCGCAAACCCTCGCTGGAAGAACTCTTTCTGGCGCTCTACGACGGAGATGAAAAATGAGCCAGCACCGACAACTTTCAGCATCCGCCGCGCTCCGCCGCCTGGGATTTCGCCAAACGATCCGCGGCGCCGTCATTCTCGGGCTACTGATCGGCCTCATCATGGGGGCACAAGGACCAGCCTACAACGAGGCCTACCCAACCCAAGAGTCCCGACAGGCATTTGTTCACACGCTTGACTCCGTACCTGCTCTCGGCTTCATGGCCGGCGAAAACATCAACGCGTCCGAACCCGCCAGCTACTCCATTTATAAGTCCATCGTGATGACCACGCTTATTACGGGCGTGTGGGGGTTGCTCTGCGTCACCCGCCTGCTTCGCGGACAAGAAGAGGACGGCCGCATGGAAGTGCTACTGGCCGGCACTATCACCAAACGGCGAGCAAGTTTCCAGCTGTTGATCGGCTATGTGGGGTCGGTTCTCATTTCGTGGCTGCTTGCCTTCGGCTTGATCGCCAGTCTTGGCCAGCTGCCAAACGTTGGCCTTGAAGCTGGCAATGCCGCCCTACTCACGCTTGGCAGCTACTTGCCTGGATTCGTATTTGCCGGCATCGGCGTCTTTACAAGCCAGCTTGCACTTACGCGCGGCAGGGCGGTGATGTACGGGCTCGTTCCCCTTCTGGTGCTGTTTATTATGCGCGGTGCGGCCAACAGCGTGCACGACCTCAACTGGATGAAACAACTGACGCCGTTTGGGTGGGTGGACCTCCTTAACCCCGTGATCAATCCGAATCTCTGGTGGCTTGTTCCGCCAATACTGACCGGACTTATCCTTCGAGCGGTCGGTCTATGGCTGGCTGGACGCCGCGATCTTGGCACGAGCCTGCTACGCGAATCGGAAACGGTCAAGCCGCGCTGGTACCTGCTTGGCTCGCCGCTGCGTCACACACTGCGCCTCCAAGGCTGGACGTTTACATGGTGGACGCTTGGCGCGCTCGCGTTTGCCGGTCTTATGAGCGGACTTGCCAAACTGAGCGTTGATATCCTTAAGGATGCGGCAGGCGCCCAGTCGTTCGTAAGCAAACTCGGTCAATCCGCCGACAACATGGCCGCCGCTTTTATCGGTATCGGCAATCTGTTCGTCGTAATGATGCTACTGGTTATGACTGCGCTTCTTATCGGTGCCATCCGCCGCGACGAAGCAAAGGGGTACCTGGACAACCTGCTCGTGCAGCCGGTAGCTCGGAGCCAGTGGCTCGCCGGACGCCTGGCGCTCATCGCCAGTTTGTCTGTCATCATTCCAGCCGCCTGCGCACTGCTCACATGGTTCATTGCGCATATCCAAGGCATCGACAGCATTACGCTTCAGGTACTAATGAAAGACGCATTGGGGTCGGCCGCAATATTGCTGTTTACGCTCGGAGCAGGAAGCTTAGTATATGGCTTTTTACCCCGACTCGCGGTGGTTGCTGTCGCCATAATTATCGCTTGGTCGTACGCGCTCGACATTTTCAAATCTATCGTCGATCTGCCAAGCTGGGTCGAAAAAACGTCGCTTCTGCATTACATACCGACGTCACCTACAATCGCCCCCGACTGGGTTGCGGCGTCGTGGCTTACTATTCTTGGCCTTGTGCTAGGAGCCGTGGGCGTCATGGCATTTACTAAACGGGACATTGTAACAGAATAATGAACCCTGATATCTACCGCTTTATCGACCGCATGGAAGCATACGGTACTTCAAGCGGCTTGTCTCCAAGCGTTGCGCGTACCCTTGGCTATCTGACGATCAGCCAGCCGAGCCGCCAAACGGCCGACGACATCCAGCAGGCACTCCGCCTTTCAGCCGGATCAGTCAGCGAAGCTCTCAGCGTGCTGTACAACGTGGGGCTTATTGAGCGAACCAAGGAGCCGGGCGGACGAAAATATTATTACGAGATAAGCCCCGAGGGCTGGAAGCGCGCCACCATCCAGCAACTAAAGAGGATGGGCGAAGCGATCGCGCTCATCGAAATGGGCCTTACGATCTCCCCTAACAACGACCGCTTGGTTGCCATGCACGACATTTTTGTACTGTTTGATACCGAGGTCGAAAAAGTCGCGCGCAAACTTGAGGACACACCCTGGTATAATGAAACAATGACAAATAGCAAACACACCGAAGAGTTCACCGTTAACGGCGAGGAGCTGCTCGCAAAAGTTAAATCACTCATCAACGAAGGCAACATCCGCCGCATTATCATTAAGGATGAATCGGGCAAAGTACTGGTTGAACTGCCGCTCACCATCGGAGTCGTCGGCGCGATTCTCGCACCAATGCTAGCCGCCGTCGGCGCCATTGCAGCTCTCGTTACAAAATGTACCATCGTCGTCGAGCGACGCGAAAACTAATCTCAATTACAGGAACTATCCCCTATGTCCACGAAACACCCCGAACATTCGGCGCAACATCACGCCAGTAAATTATCTCATCGTCAGCGCACAATTGCGCTGGTTATTGTCGCGCTTGCGTTCGTTATGGATCTGCTCGATACGACTATCGTAAACATCGCGATCCCGTCGATCCAAAGCAATCTCGGCGCCAGCTACGCATCAATCCAGTGGCTGATCGCCGGCTACTCGCTTTCATTCGCCGTTCTGCTCATCACCGGCGGCCGTATGGGCGACGTTTTCGGCTATAAAAAACTATTCCTATTCGGCGTCGGTGGATTTACGCTCGCCTCACTTCTTAGCGGCCTCGCATGGAACACCGAGATTCTTATTGCTGCGCGATTGGTCCAAGGAAGCATGGCGGCCCTCATGGTGCCGCAGGTCATGTCGCTGATGCAAGTGATGTTCAAACCGAATGAGCGCTCGGGCGTCATGGGTCTGTTTGGCGCGCTGGCCGGCGTTGCTGCTTCGCTTGGCCCGGTCATCGGCGGACTTTTGATTCATGCGAACATTGCCGGGCTTGATTGGCGACCGATTTTTCTCATCAACGTGCCGGTAGGAATTTTCGCGATACTAGCAGCGATGCGCTATCTGCCAGAAGGCAAGTCGCCGCACCCGCTAAAGCTCGACATTCGCGGAACGCTGATCGTAGTCGTTGCGCTATTCCTGCTTGTCTTTCCACTCATCCAGGGCCGTGAACTTGACTGGCCGGCATGGACATTTGTCATGATCGCCGCGTCGCTGCCGGCGTTTGTCGTGTTTGCCTGGTGGCAGAAGCGCAAGGACGCAAAAGACAAGTCGCCGCTGATTCCGCCTGTTCTTTTTAAGGTTCCTACCTTCGTGCGCGGCCTGATTATTAATATCATTTTCCAGGGCGCGATGGTCGGATTCTTCCTGCCGTTTACGCTGCTCTTGCAGATTGGCTTGGGCTACGAAGTTATCAAAGCAGCCCTCACAGGCATTCCAGTTGCCATCGGAATCTCACTCAGTATTGGTTTATTTGGCCAAAAGGTAATTCCGAAACTCGGTCGTTACTCGCTCACACTTGGCGCGATCATTATGAGTCTCGGACTTGGCGCAACATATTTTGCCGCTAATCACAGCGGCCTCGACGTCACGCCATGGGAGTTCATTCCCGGCCTTCTACTGACAGGCGCCGGCATGGGGCTTGTAATGTCGCCGGTTTTCTCAGTCGTTCTCATGGACGTCGACCCACATCACGCCGGTTCGGCGTCGGGTGTCATGAACGCCATCCAGCAACTCGGCGGCGCAATCGGCGTTGCCCTGATCGGTGTCGTCTTCTTCGGCCAACTGACCAACCATGCCGACGCAAGCTTTACGTCGGTTGAGCCAAGCGTCCGCAGCGAGCTCGCCAAAGCTCATCTTCCTGAACAAGTACAAACATCGATCCTCAAAAGTGTCCGCACTTGCTATAATGATCGCGCGAAAGAAAAAGACGCGACCATCACGCCGGAAAGCTGCAAATCGCTCGAAGCGCAGCCGCAAAATCCTGCCAGCAAGCAAATCGGCACTATCATCACGGATGGCGTAAAGAAAGCCAATGCCAACAACTTCACCAGCGCATTCCGCGCAGGAGTTTACTATGAACTCGCGCTCATCGCACTGACCTTCTGTTTCAGCTTCCTGTTGCCGCGCCACATTCGCCCCGCTCCGCCTGAAGCGATGTAATAAATCAAAAACTCTCCGCAGATTCGCGGAGAGTTTTACATTTCCATGATGAAGGCGGGCTCCGAAGAGCCCGCGCATCACCTCCTGCTGAGTCGGTCAGGCGCCGTCCGGTGCGTACAGGTACCGGAGGTTCCGGTCATCGCCCGCCACACAGTGGGCGAGATCGCTGGCCTCCAACTTCTTGTAGAGGTTGGGATCTCTCACCGACACGTCGGCGTAGACCGGGTAGTACCTCGCCCCGATGTCGTGCGGAGCCCTGATGATGAGATCACCGAGCGCCGCCGAGTTCTTGGGGCGCGTCGGCGACGTGAAGCTACCCTCGATGAACGTGCAGCTTCCCAGCTTCAGCTGAACGCCCATCGTATGGTCGCCGCTGTTCCAGTCATACCCCGCCGCCGACGAATCGGACGGCTTGATGAGACTGATCTCGCCGTGAGTTCGGTGCGCGATGTCGTTCATGCGAGCCTCGACCGCACGGTCACGGAAGCGACCGTTGATCGAAGCCGTGTGCGACTTCACACCAATGAGCGTGAACAGTCCCGTGACGAGCGCGACGACGATCAGCCACACGAACGACCCGGCGTAGACCGAGCCGTACTCGTCAAAGTGCCGCCTGACCTTGCTCGGGCCAGCCGGCTCCTCCTGCGGCGGCGTATCCTGCTCCCGCTCTTCCACGTCTGCCATGGAAGCCTCCCTAACTCAAAAATGGATGGTGACTTATGTATTTATATCATGAAATTATTATAAGTGCAATAATCTGGGCGGTCGGGCCGGCGAGACTCGCGGGGAATCTGCCGGCCTCAACTCACTCTTCCAGCGCGTCGCGATGCTGCCTGTGAAGCATTTCGTACAGCTCCCCGAGTGCGGTCACAGAGACCACGGTTCGTGACGACAGCTCACCCGATTCGAGGGAGACAAACTCCGCTCGCTCGAGCTGGCGAAGCACCGCTACGACAGACTTTTTGTCGAACGCAACCGCCTCGACAAGCGCCTCAACCGTCGCCGTTCCGCCGTCAAGCCGCGCAAGAATCGCCAGGCCCGCGTTCAGCGCGAGCCGTGACGACTCGGAAATCAGCCACTTTTGGCGCTGCCGGGCCTGGGCCGATTCGCGGAGCACCTTCTTGCCTGCCTCGCTCAACACATAGGGCCGGCGCTGGCTCGCCGGATCCGCGGTTTTAACGACCCAACCATGCCCTGAGAGCCGCTGAAGGATCTTCCTTGAGGTGTTCGACGTGAGCACCGCTGCCGGAGCAACATCGAACGCCGTACCGGAACCCTCGCGCTCCAGGAACTCCATGATCAGGAATTCATTCAACGTGAGCTTCTGTGCCATAGACATGTACATCGCCTCCTGTCGCTACGATAAGAGTGAGTACTTCTATTTTATAACGTTTGCTAATTTATGCGAATTTTGCCGCGTATTGCTCTGCATTTTCGCGGCATGCTTCAGTATGATACAGAAGTTGCGGGTTCTGCTTGCAGTTCAGGCAAATCAATACAAGGTCGTTACAGTTGGCAAATGCGCAATTTTCATAATTGTTAGTCGGGCCTTTGCAGTGCGTACATTCGCCCACAATCGCCGCGTGGTCTGAAAAATCGACTTTCATGCGGTCATCAAAAACATGGAGACTGCCTTCCCATAACCCATCATCACCGTAGCTTTCGCCGTACTTCACGATACCGCCATCGATCTGGTAGACTTCGTTAAAACCGCGGTTTTTCATGAGGGCGGAGAGAATTTCGCAGCGGATACCGCCTGTGCAGTATGTGACGATCGGCTTGTCCTTCAAGTCGTCGTATTTGCCGCTTTCGAGTTCTTTTATGAAGTCACGGCTGGTGTGCGTGGCCGGCACGACGGCATTTTTGAATTTGCCGATCTTTGCTTCGTATTCGTTGCGACCGTCGAAGAACACGACATCGTCGCCACGTTCTTCCACCAGCTTGTTCACATCCTTGGGTTTAAGGTGTTTGCCGCCGCCGACTACGCCGTTTTCGTCCACTTTCAGCTCATCCGCCGCATCAAACGCCACGATTTCCTTCTTCACCTTAACGCTCATGCGCGGAAAATCTTCACGGCCGCCGTCGCTCCACTTGAAGATAGTACCCTTAAAGCCCGGAAATTCTTTCGTCGCTTTGATGTACTTTTTCAGATCCTCCATCTCACCGCCGACCGTACCATTCAGGCCGTGGGGAGAAATAAGAATCCGGCCGCGCAGATCCAAGCTGTCGCAGAGCGTTTTTTGCCATAGCTTCACCGCAAGCGGATCTTTGATCGGCGTAAATTTGTAATAGAGAAGGATTTTTTGCATCGCACCGATTATACCATAAATTCTACACTTGTGCGGCGTAGGAAGGGTTGTTATACTGAAAGACACTATGATTGTCATCTTGGGCAATCCTCTACTCGTTCACGTTCGGACGCGCCGAACCGCTAGCGACCCATTAACATTCAAAACTCAGGAGACACGATGAACGTAAACAAAGAAACACTGCGCCTTTACTGGGAGCAGGCGCGAAAAAGCAAGCTGAGCTTTATTATCATGCTGGTCTGTATTCCGGTCGGCTCACTATTGATAGACACGGCACTGCCCTATGTTCTCAGCCAGGCAATCGGCGCCCTCACCAGCCACCACACAGATACAATCTATTCGCTGCTCGCCATTGGTGCGGGCATAGGGCTGCTGGGTGCTATCTTCAACCTGGTTGGCTTCCGGTCGATGATACACCACGAATCGCATACTATCGCAAATTTGCGCGAACAAACATTCGTTCGTCTCATCCAAAAAGATAATCGCTTTTTCGTCAATCAAAAAATCGGCGCAATGACCAGCCGCTACATCGACTTCGTCCGGAGCGAAGTGACCTTGCAAGACCTGTTTATCATTCGCACGCTCGGTTTTATTCTGTCAATCGGCAGCGGTATCGTCATTCTTGCATTCCAGTCGTGGATCGTGGCGTTAATTATCGCGGGCCTTATAACCCTGCTCGTTTTCCAGATACGATGGAGTGCCAAAAAACGTGCGCCTTGGCGGCATGAACGCAAAACGCTGGTTGCCGAAATTCATGGAAAAGTCGCCGACGCGCTTACCAACAACGCCATCGTTAAGGCCTTTGCTGGTGAAAGCCGCGAAATTAGTGACCTTAAGAACCAGACACGCCGCTTCCAGGTCATCTATAAAAAGGATATCGGATTCACCGCAACGGAGGGTTCGGCCCGCGTTGCTTTGATGGTGTTCGTACAGGTTATCGCCATTATCGTCTCCGTCCACTTGGTGCTCGACGGCCAGATCATGCTTGCGACGGCGGTTTTCATGTTGGCGTATCTGCAGCGAATCGGGTCACAGCTCTTTTCGCTCGGCGATATCATCAACGGCTACGACCAGGCGCTCCTTGACGCCGCACCAATGACCGAAATGCTCGTTCAGGACATCGAAGTTACAGATAAAACCGATGCGAAACCGCTTCATCTCGCTCGGCCGGAAATTAGTTTTGAGAATGTTTCCTACCGCTACGACGAGTCATCGGATGACGTCCTCCAGCAAGTCAATCTTACTATACCGGCGGGTCAAAAAGTGGGGCTTGTTGGACACTCGGGCGCGGGTAAAACTACCATCACCCAGCTACTGCTTCGCTTCGCCGACGTAACTGGCGGCACCATTCGGATTGGCGGCGAAGATATCCGCGACGTTACACAGGAAAGTTTGCGTGCGCAAATCGCGTACGTGCCCCAGGAGCCGATGCTGTTTCACCGGACCCTTCTTGAGAATATAGCGTACGGCAAGCCAAATGCCACGAAAGAAGAAATCCGCCAGGCGGCCCGGCAGGCCAACGCACTTGAGTTCATCGAGGCGCTTCCACACGGTTTTGACACGATGGTCGGCGAGCGCGGCGTCAAGCTTTCCGGCGGCCAGCGCCAACGCATCGCCATTGCCCGAGCCCTATTGAAGGATGCGCCGATTCTCATTCTCGACGAGGCAACATCGGCGCTCGACAGCGAAAGCGAAAAACTCATCCAATCGGCTCTTACCCATCTGATGAAGGGTCGCACCAGCATCGTGATCGCTCACCGCCTCAGCACCATCGCGCATCTTGACCGCGTTATCGTGCTCGAGAAAGGACATATCGCTGAAGACGGTACGCACGCTCAGCTACTCAAACAAAAAGGCATCTACACCACGCTTTGGAGTCATCAATCCGGCGGGTTCATTGAGGAGTAAAATGCTAAAACTATTCACCCGCACAAGCACCGACACCGCAAAGAAAACGCTCCTCATTTTTCGCGACGAGATCGCAAAACACAAAAAAGAAACCTGGATCTACAGTATTTTTGTGCCGCTTAACCGACTGCTATATATTGTCATCTTGCCACTGATTTTCAGCCTGGTCATCCAATCGCTAATTCTTCGTCCGCACGACTGGCACGAACCCGTGTTTCTGCTTGGTGCAGCTGTCGTTGTTTCAGTACTGGCGCTCATCACGGCACAAGTCGGTTTCACAAGCCTCTTCCGGGTTGAAGAACGCATGCATTCCGAGCTCACAAAACAGGCCATTGAGACATTGATGCGGCATAGCGACCAGTTTTTTGCCAACCGCAAAACAGGCTCACTTGCCGGCGATGTTAATACCTTCGGTCACTCTATCCTATCGTTTTTGGATATTATCTTTGCGCAGTCCAGCGGCATTGTGGTTAACTTTGTTGCCAGCTTGATTATCGTTGCCGTTATGTCTCCAATCCTTCTTATTCCTCTCGGTCTTGTTACTAGTCTCGTAGTATTGCAGACCCTCCATGCCACCCAAAAACGAGGCCCGGTGCGCCACAAGCGGAAAGTGCTTACTGCAAAACTGAACGGCACGATTGCGGATATTATAGGAAATCAGCAGCTCGTGCGGTACTTTGCAACCGCTCAAAAAGAAGTACAAACCGTTACCCAAGCCCGCCGGGAAATTGAATCTGTCGCTAAGATAGAGGTAGACATCATCCAGCGCGAGGCCGTACGGAGACAAAGCATTTTATTCGTCTTCCAAATTATTACTATGTCCGTATGTATTTGGCTATTCACTACAGGCAGCGTCTCTATCGCGGCACTCATATTCGCGGTCACCTATCTCGGCCGCCTGACCGGGTCGCTCTTCGATATATCACCGATTATCCGCGGCATTGAACAGGCTTTTCTCGACGCGTCAAACATCACCGAAATACTGAGTGAAACGCCCGGGGTTACCGATACTCCTAATGCGAAAAAACTTCAGGTTACAGACGGCGAAATTGCTTTTAATAATGTTGATTTTGCCTATAGTGACGGTAAGAACAAAGCGGTTATCCGCCATCTGTCGCTCACCGCGAAACCTGGCGAAAGAATCGGATTGGCTGGACACAGCGGCGGCGGCAAAACAACTTTAACAAAGCTGCTCCTGCGATTTGCCGACATACAAAAGGGTACGATCACTATAGACGGACAGGATATATCTAAAGTAACCCAGGAAAGCTTGCGCGAAAACATTGCGTACGTACCACAAGAGCCATATCTCTTTCATCGCAGCCTTCGTGAAAACGTAGCATACGGCAAAGATGACACCACCGATAAAGACATAATGGAAGCGATCACCCGAGCCAATGCCCGGGATTTTGTCGACACTTTGCCAAACGGTCTCGATACGCTGGTTGGCGAGCGTGGCGTCAAGCTCTCGGGAGGACAACGCCAACGCATAGCAATCGCCCGCGCTATTCTTAAAGATGCGCCCATTCTTGTCCTTGACGAAGCGACTTCCGCGCTCGATAGCGAGAGCGAAATACTCATACAAAAAGCACTCGAGGAGCTTATGAAAGGCCGCACTAGCATCGTCGTTGCGCACCGCCTTTCAACCATCGCACAGCTCGATAGAATCATCGTGCTCGACAAAGGTCAGATCATTGAGAGCGGAACGCACGCAGAATTACTCAAGAAAAAGGGCACGTACGCCAAGCTTTGGGCGCACCAATCCGGCGGGTTCATTGAGGAATAAAAAAGCCCCACAGTAATTGCGGAGCTTTTAGGCTAAGCCTCAGCCTATTTGTTCGCGTCGACGTTCGACTGCTTTGGCTCGTCCTGGCTCTTGCCGCCGGGCTTTGTTTCTTCTTCCTGAGTATCCTGTGGCGTATCTTCGCCGTTTTCAGACTCGACTTCACTCTCATCCTCAGCGTCACCACCAGCCGCATCGTTGGCCGCCTGAAGTGCGCTCGGCTCGTAGACGTTTGCAATGACGAGCGTCGTGTCTTGCTCAAGGTCGGCAAATTCAACGCCTTTTGGAAGCATTATATCAGCAAGTGTCAGCTTGTCGTCAGTCGTAGCAAGGTCCGCGATCGAAAGCTCGAGGGATTCCGGAAGATTAGCAGGAATCGCCTTCACTTCAACTTTTTCAATAGCTTGTAGAACTACAAGCCCGGCCTTTTCGGCCTCGCTCTCACCTTGGCCAACCAATACGATCGGCACTTCAGTCGTGATCATCTCATTCTGCTTGATGGTGTGGAATGCTACGTGGCGCAACTGGCGTTTTACCGGATCAAGATCGATACTTTTGATGATCGCGAGCTTTTTCTTGCCGTCAATCGTCAGGTGGACCGGCGTATGCTTGCCAGCGGCGTGTGCAACTTTTGCCGTTTCCACCACGGAAGATTGTGTGGCAATTGGATCAGCGTGACCGCCATATACGACGCTTGGCACAATACCGTCATGCCGCAGCTTCGCTGCTTTTTTACCGACGGCCGTTCGCGTGTCTAACTTCAGTGAAATATCGTTCATGTAGTTCCCTCCTATTCGGTACTGTCCCTATTATAACATTCTCCGCCCGCGTGCTAAAATAAGATGAGTTATGATACCTGGTTTTGACCTTTCTACATTTGCCGCAACAGCCGGACCTTGGCTTGTTGTTTTGGTTGTCGCCGCGATTATCTTTGCCGAATCGGGCCTCTTGATCGGCTTCTTCCTGCCTGGCGACAGTGTTCTTTTTACCGCCGGCTTCCTGATTTTTGCGGGCACGCTGCACTTCGACATTCATCTTTTTGTTGCCTGCATGTTCGTTGCGGCTGTTTTGGGTGATGGCGTCGGCTATCTTTTCGGCCGCCGCATCGGACGAAAACTCTTCAATCGTCCAAACTCGCGCCTGTTCCGCAAAGAGAACATCCAAAAAGCAGAGGATTTTTACGAGAAGCACGGCGGTGCCGCCATTGTGCTTGCACGTTTTATTCCTGTCATACGAACCTTCGCGCCGATCGTCGCCGGCGTCGGTAAAATGCGCTACCGTACCTTCCTTGGCTATAACCTCATCGGCGGACTACTATGGGCAGTTGGCGTTACCTATGCCGGATTCTACGTCGGCCGGATTCTTCACCACTGGGGAATCGACGTAGACACCATTTTGCTGCCAATTGTCATCCTGATTCTTGTGGCCTCAGTTATCCCACCAGTGATCCACATTCTAAAAGATGAAAAGCAGCGCGCAGCACTCTGGGCGGGCACAAAAAAGCAAATCCGCACCATCCTGAAGCGCAAGTAGCGTCTGCTACAAAAGCTCTTTCAAGTATTTGCCGGTAAACGACGCGGCAACTTTCACCAGCTCTTCCGGCGTACCAGTGGCTACGACCGTACCACCGCCAAGTCCACCTTCCGGCCCCATGTCGATCACGTGGTCGGCAGATTTTATGACGTCGAGGTTATGTTCGATAATCACCATACTGTTACCACCTTCGATAAGTTTGTGCAAAATCGTCAGTAGGCGCTTCACGTCGGCGCTGTGAAGTCCGGTCGTCGGCTCGTCGAGAATGTAGAGCGTTTTGCCGGTTGCGCGGCGCGAGAGTTCAGTCGCAAGCTTAATACGCTGCGCCTCGCCGCCACTAAACGTTGTTGCAGGCTGGCCAAGGCGAATGTAACCCAGGCCGACTTCTACAAGCGTATCGAGCTTGCGCGCAATCGCCGGAATATTCTCAAAAAACGACGCTGCCTGCTCCACAGTCATCTCAAGCACATCGCTGATCGTCGCGCCTTTATACTTAATTTCGAGCGCTTCGCGGTTATAGCGCTTGCCTTTACACACGTCGCAGGTCACGTACACGTCCGGTAAGAAATGCATTTCAATCTTAATGACACCGTCGCCCTGGCAGTTCTCGCAGCGACCGCCTTTTACATTGAAGCTGAAACGTCCCGCTTTGTAGCCGCGGATATTTGCTTCCGGCGTACCCGCAAATAGTTCGCGGATCGGCGTAAAGACGCCCGTATACGTAGCTGGGTTGGAGCGCGGCGTCCGGCCGATGGCCGACTGGTCAATCACGATCGCTTTGTCGAGATGCTTAAGCCCCTCGATGTTTTCATGCGCGCCCGGCACGGTCTGAGCACGATGAAGACGGGCTGAAAGTTCCTTGGCCAGAATATCGTTCACAAGTGTCGATTTACCACTGCCACTCACGCCGCTCACCACTGTCATGACACCAAGCGGAAACGCCACGTCGATGTTCTTCAGGTTGTTTTCGCGCGCGCCGCGGATAACGAGCTGGCGGTCTTTTTCTATTTGCCGGCGCTTCTTCGGCACATCAATTTTTTCACTGCCGGAAAGATACCGGCCGGTAATGCTGTCTTTTTGCTTCGCTACTTCATCTGGCGTCCCCGCAGCCACAACGTTGCCGCCGTTCACGCCAGCCCCAGGGCCGATGTCCAGCAAATAATCAGCCTGACGGATCGTGTCTTCGTCGTGCTCTACTACAAGTACTGTATTGCCAAGGTCACGCAGACGCTTGAGCGTCGCAATTAACCGGTCGTTGTCACGCTGGTGCAGCCCAATCGACGGCTCGTCGAGCACATACAGCACACCCTGAAGACCCGAGCCGATCTGCGTTGCCAGACGGATTCGCTGCGCCTCGCCGCCGGAAAGCGTGTTAGCCGCCCTGGAAAGCTCGAGGTAGTTCAGCCCGACATTACTCATAAAGCCAAGGCGCTCGGTGATCTCCTTCATGATTTGTCGTGCAATAAACAACTCGTTTTCATCCAGCTTCAGCGTATTGCAAAAGAGGTCCAGCGCGTCGTCCACGCCAAGGTTACAAATATCCATGATATTCAGCCCATGAACCGTCACCGCCAGCACCACCGGCTTCAATCGCGCACCCTTACAGGTGTTACATTTACGCTCACGCATAAACCGTTCGATGTCTTTTCGCATAAATTCACTGTCAGTTTCTTTGTGGCGACGCTCGAGATTCGGGATAACGCCTTCATACGTGGATTCGTAGTGGCGTCCGCCGCCGATTTCAACCCGGTACTTTTGCGAACCAGTTCCGTACAGTACTTTTTCAAGATCGTCTTTCGACAGATTCTTCACCGGAACGTGCACGCTAAAGCCATGCGCTTCGGCGACTTTCGCCAACCGCTTCATATACCAGGCATCACTATTCACGCGGTTATACGGGCGGATGGCACCCTCGGCAATAGTAAGGTTCGGGTTAAACACAAGATCAGGATCAACCTCAAGGCGATGGCCAAGGCCAGTACATACCGGGCATGCCCCTTGCGGCGCATTGAAGCTGAAAAGCCGCGGCTCGAGCTCGGGAATTTCCTCGTTCGGATGGTCAACGCAGGCGTAACGCTGGCTTAATATTGTCACCTCGTCAGTCTCTGCGTTAAGGAGTTCTACTACGCCATCTGCGAGCTCCAGCGCCTGTTCGACAGACTGCGTGACGCGTCCTGATATATCAGCCGCCATGACGATACGGTCGACCACTATCTCAATGTCGTGCTTGTAGCTTTTCTGCAGCTCCGGAAATTCATCCAGCGCATATACCACGCCGTCCACGCGGACACGCGCGAAGCCAAGGCGGCGGTATTGCTCGGGGATGTGGGCAAACTCACCCTTTTTTCCCTTCACTATTGGTGCCAAAATCATCAGGCGCGTGCCGTCTTTTATTTTCATGATCTCATCGATGATCGCCTGGGGCGTGCGGCGCGAGACCGGCTTACCGCACACAGGACAGTGCGGTACGCCAATGCGCGCGAAAAGAAGACGCAGGTAGTCATAGATTTCCGTTACCGTGGCGACCGTCGAGCGCGGGTTACGGCTGGTCGATTTTTGGTCGATGGAAATTGCCGGAGAAAGCCCCTCAATCGACTCGACGTCCGGCTTATCCATAATTCCGAGGAACTGGCGTGCATAACTGCTCAAACTCTCCACGTAGCGGCGCTGACCTTCGGCGTAGATAGTATCAAACGCAAGCGACGACTTGCCCGAACCGGAAAGGCCGGTAATAACGACGAGCTTGTCGCGGGGGATCTCAACGCTGATATTTTTCAGATTGTGCTCACGAGCACCAGTAACACGAATAACCTCTGGCATAACGCCTTATTATACCACGGAAACAAAGCAGGTTTCCAGTCCGACAACATTAGGCTAAAGTAGAAACCGATTTATCATGCTTATCTTTGCACCTCTTTGACAGAGATGCTATATTAATTTCCAGTATAGCTTTCAAAAGAGGTCGGAGTGAAAAAAACAATCATTATAGCAAGCGTTTCTGTCCTGGCATTTGTCGTTCTCGTCAAGTCGGGCATTTTCGAGTCGCTCGTTATCTTCCTGCTGGCCGGCCAAATTCCAGGCACACGCTACGCCATCCCCTCAACCTTCATGCTGCTTGCTATTATGAGCGCCGCTTGGCTAGTAATCTTCCGTTTCACAGCTGCCGACTCGCTGCACTCAGTACAGCTTAAGCGATCAGCCAAACATAAAACCGCCACACGCAAGAAACACACGCCCAAGCAGCCTGCTAAACAAACTTAGTTTTCTTGATCTATCGTATCGATTGGTACGATACTTTCCGCCCACAGCTGCAATTCCTGCAAAACGAACTGCTTGTCCTCACTGGCTTCCGTTGCAGCCAATCTCTGTAGTGATGTCACAAATTGCGGCAACTGCGCCTTGATGTGCGCCGCACGCCACTGCTCCCATCCACGCGCTTCGTCTTCACTAAGTGTCGTGGGGAAATTACGCGCCTTGTAGTGAAGTAGCAGCGGACTTAGCCGCTCGTCGCTGAACTCCGGGTGAAAATCGGCCAGTTCGCGCTCACTAGCATTTCGCACCGTTTCAATCCTTAAGCGATCGCGATCATTCACAAACCCGTCGTACAGCTGCGCCTCAGGGTCCGGTGATTTCTTAAATTCAGCGCGGTTTTCAAAAAGCGAGCGGATATTCTCAGCAAACTGCGGATTTTGCAGCAGAGCGTTCCGATGTTTTTCGATCGTCTGCTGGTCGAGATGGATTCGCTTCCAGCCGTCCGATTGCTCCAGCACGCCTACTGGCGCCACAGCCGGCGCACGGTTATACATCAGTTCTTTTACTGGCAGCTTCTGGAAATCTTCCTGCTTTCGCTCTTCCCATGTTGCATAAAATTTCTTTTTGAGTTCATCTTGGCTCAGGCCGACAAAATCCGCCGGATCATATCGCAGGTCATACACGACCACGTTACCGTTCTTACCACTTGTCAGCGGAAACGCGACGGTTGTTTTGTCGTGGTCGGCATCGTAGCGGCCGCTGGTATACACGAATGGTTTCTTATCGTCGAGATTAACGAGTTTCTTTACTTCGTTTTTATCGCGCAGCTTCAGAAGATACTCGTAGAGCTGCGGCTGCTTTTCTTTTATAAGCCGAGTTACGGCGATCAGTGCCTCTACGTCACTTAAGGCGTCGTGCGCCTTGAAATGGTCGATGCCATTCTCTTTAGTGAGAAGTTCCAAACGGTTCGTCGCCTTGCCATCTAAAACAGGCCAAACGATACCCTCAGGACGCAGCGCGCGCGTCATCCGCACCACATCGAGCAAATCCCAGCGCGAACGGCCCTCTTTCCAGCACCACTCGTACGGATCGCGGAAGTTCCGCCACAGGTGGTAACGAATAAACTCATCATCAAAACGGATGTTGTTGAAGCCAACCATAATGGTTTCTTCCGAGCAAATTTCATCAGTCATAAACTGAGCGAACTCCGCTTCGGTATAGCCGTCGGCTTGAGTTTGTTGCGGCGTGATACCCGTAACCATCAGCGCCTCAGGGCTTGGCAACGTGTCATCGCTGAGTTTTACGAGCACGTTATACGACTCGCCAACCTGATTCAGCTCCATGTCAGTGCGAATACCGGCAAACTGCATGATCCGGCTTTGCCTCGGATCGAGCCCGCTCGTCTCAAGGTCGTAAAAGAAAAAGGTTTTAGCCATATCCCCAGCATAACAAAAATCACGCTATAAAGCGTGTCATAAAGTCATTTGAAATATTGACATGCTGGATAAGTATGGGCGCCGCCTCGGGCGGATCTGCGTAGTCTTCCCAAACGCAGTCCGCCCGAAGGCAGCTCACAAAGTGCGGTCAGCGACCTGCAGGCGGCCGTCCTGCGGCGTGCCCCGTCTCTGTGGTTCCGTATGTTATCGGCGAAGTCCAGTACGGACTCCGCCTAGAGTTTTCGCTTCTTCACTCGCGTCATTTCCGTCCTCTTAGAGGAAAATGAACGTGGGGGTGGCCAAATCCCCCGGGAGCCTAGCTTGGGTAGAGCCCGCTGAAATACAACGTGCCCTCCTTCCGATCTAAGTTCCTCAGGACGATGTAGGCCGCCCGAGCGACGGCTCGTCGACCTCATGTGTCGGCGACCGTTCGGCGCGGCTTTCTACTCACATAAATGGGCAGAAAGCCGCGACGAATCACCAATATCCAGCATGTCAATGAACTATCGGGGCTTTCACCTCACCGAATAGTCGTTTCATAATAACACCTTTGTTAAATTATGTCAATAGTCCAGGCGACATTATTGCTCAAGAAGAGTAAACTCGTTGCCCGTGATTTCAATAATCGCCTCACCCGACGCTCCAGCGCGAGTGAGTTCGTGCGTAATACCCATTTTCTTCATGATATCACGTAAGCGGTTTACACCTTCAAAACTGTCAAAATTGGTCCGGCGGGCAAACTTCTCGATTTTACTGCCGCTCACCACGAAGTGACCGGTCTCTTCATCCTTTTTCACTTCCCAGGCATCCGCAATCTGGGCGTCGTTCAGGCTGATAACTGGGATTTCATCGTCACTGTTGTTGATTTCATGTTCGAGAGCGCGGGCGTCGGCAACTTTTTTCCGAAGCGCACGAAGAACTTCCGTGAGACCCTTATGAGCCGTAGAGGAAATTGCGTAAATCTCAGCAGTTGTGCCAACCTCTTGTCGAAGCGCGTCCATTTGCATCTTAACGATATCGTCATCAAGGCCATCGGTCTTCGTGAGGACAATGACCTCTGGCCTCAATGTAAGTTCGGCGCTGTATTTAGAAAGTTCGGTACGAATCGTTCGGTATGATGCTACGACATCGTTCGAGTAGGCGTCGATCAGGTGAAGCAAAACGGCCGTGCGCTCAACATGACGCAAAAACGCATCCCCGAGCCCCTTGCCTTCACTAGCTCCCTCAATCAAGCCGGGAATGTCGGCGATCAGCAGGCTTCCGTCGTCAATATCGGCCACGCCCAGGTTTGGTGTCAGCGTCGTAAACGCATAGTTGGCGATTTCTGGACGAGCGTTGCTTACCACCGAGAGAAACGTGGATTTACCGGCGTTCGGAAAGCCAACTAATCCTACGTCGGCCAGAAGCTTCAGTTCCAATTCAGCCTCAAACGTCTCACCAGCTTCGCCGAGTTCTGCCATCCGAGGCGTCTGGCGAACAGACGACTTAAAGTGAGCGTTGCCGAAACCACCATCACCACCTTTAGCCACCACCACTTTCTGGCCATCCTCGGTCAAGTCGGCAATCACCTCGTCGTCCCGCTTAACAACCGTTCCTATCGGCACCTTCACGATAAAATCCTCGCCAGACCGGCCGCGCATATTCTGCTTGCCGCCGTTCTGACCGGGCTGCGCCTTCAATTCCGGCTTGTAGCGAAAATCTACCAGCGTGTTCACGTTTTCGCTGGCCACGAATATTACATCGCCACCTTTGCCGCCATCGCCGCCGTCCGGACCACCTTTATCGACGTAAATTTCATGCCGAAAACTGACGTTGCCGTTGCCGCCTTTGCCTGCCTGGATGAAAACTTTCGCTGTGTCAATAAACATATCTTGCCTAGTATAGCAAAATCGCCCCTATAAAGACAGGGGCGACCGCTATTCTATCACATATTCTAGTGAATGAAGTTTGAAACAGATTCCGGGTTGAGCGTACGGGAGTTCACGATGTTGAACCCGCCATATGAGCCGTTGTTCATCTCAGAAATAGTAATCGTACCGTTACTGTTGACACTTTCGACGACACCAACGTGGCCGGCATAGCCAGAGTCGCCCGCAAAGGCGTTCCACTGGGCGATCGCACCGACTTCCGGTGTATGATCGACTTGATAGCCTGCGGCGCGTGCATACATAGCCCAAGTTGCCGCGTTACCCCAGAAGCTTCCAACAGGCCGGCCAAGCTGCATACGTCGCTCGTAAGCGTACCATGTACAGTTACCAAAGGCGTAGCGGTTACCAGCAGAGGCGCGAGCCAGCTGCGCATCAAAACCAGAGTAAACGCCACCGCTTGCGCCCTGCGAAGCGCCGAAGTTCGGACGCTGCGCATTAGGCAGAATGCCACCGGGGATAATAATAGTCTTACCCGCTTTGAGACCACTGAGTTCAAGGTCGTTAAATGAAACTATCCGGGTCTTGTTTGCCCTGTAGGCGTGAGCAATGCTACCAAGTGTGTCACCCTTCTTCACGACGTAAATAACACCGTCAACAGGAGGGATGGTTAATTTTCTTCCTGGTTCGATAGCAGAAGACGCAAGATTATTCGCCCATTTGATGGTGTTTACTGAAACGCCGAACTGTTCTGACAGCTTTTCTACCGTATCGCCGGCCTTTGCCGTGTAATGCTTGGTTTCGCGGCTGTCAGCAGACGGCTGGATAATCTGGGGTTTGTTGATAGCATTGTCATCGCTCTGAGCCAGCTGGTGCTCTGCAGAGAGGGATACCGAAAGGTTGGCGACGTTAGTCGCAATCGGCAGTTCTGCGCGTTCGGCGATGCCGGCGGCAACATTGGTTGCGACCAGCTGGTCAACCGACGGCTGATCGGTTGCAGTTTGGTTTTGAACTGGCGTATCGACAGCATTGGCAACGCTGTCCATTTTTTGTGGCGACTGGTAGCCGATGGCAACCATCGACATAACAAGCAAGAAAACACCGGTGTACGCTGCTATGGTAGTTGATTTTAGTCCACTCTTACGCCTCTTCGAAGCGTGTTGACGGCGAGCAAACAGTTGTTGTTTCAACTCAGCAGTTGACGCTTGGGACATGCCCATAACGGTTTGATGATTACGAATAATCGTTCTCCTGCCACTCATATTACTACAAGGGCGACTACCTTACTTTGTCTTTCTTCTCGCAAATAGAACGGGGTACGTGTCGACCGATTTCATTAAATGATATTAGGTGAAAATGTTCAATTTCAGTACCCGTAGCGACATTTGTCGGTAGGCGCATTTATGATCCGTTCTTCCCACTCGCATATGAAGTCCGTCAGACGACAATAGTAGTCGGATTCACAAATGTGCTGTCATTTATTGTATCAGCCCTTGCAAAGTATGTCAATTTATTTTATGAAATGTAAAAATGTCAAGGGCTACTGCACGGCACACTTAATCTTACAGTGGTCGCGAATATTTGCTTCATGCTCTTTGTCAGTACGCGCATAGTAGGTTACATCGTCATCACCACTGAGGAAAAACAGGAAATCGCCCTTCGCCGGATGCGCCACAGCTTCAAGCGCACTTAAGCCCGGGGTGCCGATAGGTCCTGGTGGCAGGCCTGCGTGAATGCGCGTGTTGTAGGGCGTGTCGACCGTTACCGACCTCTCTGCGCCTATCTTATCCGCGCCGTAATATGCCGTCACGTCCGAACCAAGTGGTACGCCCTCTCTGTAGCGCTTGAGAAAAATCTGCGCGACTTGTTTCTGATCTGTTGGGTCGGGCACTTCGCGCTGAATTATAGAGGCCAGCGTAATCCCTTGATATAAAGTGAGCCCTTGCCGCTTGAAGCCTGTCACCAGATTGTTGTCCTTTACGACCTGAGCGTAGGTTTCGAATGTCTTTTCAAATATCTGCTCTACCGTCGCCGAGCTGTCAAAATTGTACGTTTCACCGTAGATATACCCTTCAAGGTCGGCACCCGCCGGTCTCCCCGCAAACAGCGGGCTGTCGTAGGTTTTCTTAAGGGCTGCATCGACTTCTGCGGCCGTATAGCCGGATTTTATAAGCGCCGCACGGTTTTCCGCGAGCGTTGCACCAGGGAGAAACCGAATATTGAACTGGTCAACTCGGCCCGAAACGATATGATCCACAATGTCTGCCATCGGCTCTGACGGCGAAAGACTGTACACGCCCGCCTGTAGCTTATCGCGCGTGTGCGACAGACGCGTATAGATGGCAAATGCCAGCTCGCTGCGGATCAGCTTCTGACCTGCGAGTTTTTGTCCAATCTGAGTAGGCGTATCGCCCGTCACGATCCGGACACGCACACGGTTAGTGTTACCTCTTGAAACCGCCCGAAGGGACAACCCGTACCACGAAATGGCGCCAAGGATCAGAATAATTACCACCGCTGCAATGCCGCCGACCGTCCACCAAATGATCTTCTTCCCTCTTTTGTTTGATGCCTCAAGTAACAGCGGCTTGGCCGGAGACGTCTGAAGAGGCGTGGCCGGTTCTTCCGGCTGAGCCGCAGGAGGTGGTGGTGCAAGTGGCCGTTTTGGTGGCAAAATATCGTTCATGCTAATGCTGCTCCAGATAATCTTGCAAAATAAGAGCTGCGGCCTGAGCGTCAATGTCACCCTTTTGATATGGCTTACCGTATGATTTTAACTGCTGCTCGGCCAGCACACTCGTCAGAGATTCGTCCTGAAACACCAGATTCGGCGCGATATCTTCAAGCTGGCCCGCGAAATCTTCTACATAATCCGTCTGCGCGGTCCGCTCGCCCGATTGATTGCGCGGGTAACCAACCACGACCGTATCAACCTTTTCATTAATGACTAACCGTGCGATCCGGTTGATTTCATTGCCGTCCACCTCTATCGTTTCAAACGGCACGGCAATTCGAACAGAGCTGTCGCCGACCGCAACGCCGATGCGCTTTTCTCCGACATCCAAGGAAAGAAACGACTTACTTTGACCCATTGAGATTGAAATCTACACTGATTTTCTTAACGTCATTTGGCGCGATCGAGACCCAGAACGGAGAGAATTTGATATCCACGTCGTCAACGCCCTCGATCGACTCAATACTCGATTGAATTTCACCATAGCGTTTGCCCTTGGCAAGTTCCTTGATGTTGTTGTCGTCAATCTTTGGTCCGATCTTCGCCGTAGCGACAAGATCTGCTGCATACCCGTTCTTGCTCTTTGTGACATCTGAGAAGTTCACGCCGCTTGTCCCATTATCGTACACGCGCCGGTCATTTTTGCCGTCAATCTGCGCTTTGAAGTAATCGTCGAGGAAATGGCTGGCTTCTGTTTTGGCAACGGCGGCGAGAGCGTAGGTAACGGTTACTGTAAGCTTCGCCTTGCCATCAGGTGCTTCCTGACCGATGGCGGGGGTCGACTCCGGAGTTCCCTTGTCGGTACTAAAAGACTGCTCGAGCACGATAAACTCACTGTTGAATTTGGCCTTGAGCTGATCTTTGAGCTCGTCACTGTTTTGCTGTGCCAGCTGATCGGATGCTTTTTGCACGTCGCCGCTACTTACTGTTTTGATGGTTTTTTTGCTTCCGCCAGTGATGTCGGTCGAGGCGACGGCGTTAAAGTAAACCGTTGAGCTTCCGCTTGGATGCCCTGAAACGCTGAATGTCGTATTACTTGGGGTATTGTAATCTTCTCCAATATCCTTGGCCGAGATGCTCACGGCATCTGAAACGCCCGGACTCGAGCAACCGCCAAAGCCACCAGTTCCACCTGGGACACTGGCCGCGGCCTGCGTCACGTAGGTACGGCCGTTTGCGCTGATTGCAGTACCCGCTGGGATTGTTTGGGCCGACATGGATTCACAGTTTTTAAAGACGACCTGGCCCTGCGACTTGTCGCCGACCTCTTTGCTACCGGTGGCGTCAAACTCAACCGACGCGTCTTTTTTGATCTGTTGGGTTGTCGTTTTGATGGTTTTAGCCGAAGCATCTGTCGCGAGCGCATCCCCGAGGGTGACTTTTTCATTCGCCGCTGAATCTGTGGTGCGGGCAGTAATAATAACCTTCGCATGCGGCGCAAAGAAGATCGCCCAGATGAGAAACGCGACAAGCAGTACACCGCCGCCAATCAGGAAGACGAGCTTCTTACGAAACTTATTGAAGTTCGGTACCTTTACGCCGCTTTTAGCTCTCGGCTTGCGAGGCGACTGTCCCGGTGCGGGTGGCGTAGCCCGTGGCATTTCCGCGGCGTTTTCGCGCACCGCTTCGTCTATTGCCGGGTTATCGATGGCCGCGGCGCCAAGCGAACTGGGGCCGGCTGTTTTTGCCAGTTCGCCCACAGGAAGCTGCGCGCCGTCAATGACATCTTCGCCGTTATCAACCTCAAGCGCGGAAATCTCGGCCATCTCCGGCTTGCTTTGCAGGTTTTTTGCCACTGGAACTTGTGCCGCCGAAGCCAGCGCTCCGAGTGCAGCGTTATTCGTAATAAGCACGAGCCGCTTATCAGCCTGCTTTGCCGCACGCGCCAAAAGGTGCAGGTTTACCGCGCTCTGAAGTACGCCGATCCGCTTGGGCGGCACGAGCGCAACGATCTTCTCTTTGGCACTCTTAACTTTACCGATTATCGCGGTAATGTCATCTTCTACATCGACATAAATGACGTCTTTATTCATGTTTATATTCTTAGAATTCGATTAAGTTTGTCCTTAATGGTATCCCCGTCAGTGCTGCCTACCATTGTATCATAGCCGACCCGCAGCAATCCCATGGCCGTAATGAAGGTATGGTCGTTAGCGGCCCCCGTCGAATCCGTGATGCCGACGACTTCGCTCGGACTGATGCGCTGTACGGTCGGGCGCTTGGTAAACGGTAGTTCTTTGTACCAATCACGCTCCGACAGCGCTTCCACCAGCTTGCTAAGGCTGGCACCACCGCCACAGAGCAGTATCCGGTTCGGCAGATGATCGACCGAGTCAAACTCCGCCAAGGCAAGCTCAACGCCGGACAGCCAGACCTCAAGTGTTTTGTCGATTGCCGCGTCGGCATGCTTTTTAACCGTAGCCTTTATCTGTGGACTGTCGATATTCACCTTGAGCTTTTCGGCGTCCTTGTAGCTAAGATCCATATCACTGGCGATCGTCCGGGTAAAGCTGCGGCCACCAATACCGAACATCTTCGTCCCCTCCACGCCGCCGTCATTCACCACGGCAATATCGGTCGTGCCACCACCAACGTCCGCAAGGACAGCAGTAAAGTTACTGCTTGCATCGGTGCCAAGTACACTGCGGCTCACAGCAAACGGCTCAGCCGCAACCGCCACCAGTTCCAGCGCCAATTCGTCGGCAACGCGCTCCAGCGCACCAATGTGCACCATCGGAGCAAACGCCGTATAAATCTGAACGGCGACGTCTTTTCCCTGAAATCCGATCGGGTTGCTAACCTTGTAGCCATCGATATGAATACTCACCAGCGCCGAGTTAACCAGCTTCACTTCGACTTCTTCATTGCCGGTTTCAAGCGCAATCTGACGCTGCGCCTTACCCTGGGCACGCTCCTGAACTTTCTCAATGATAAACTCCATTTCATTGGCATCCAGAGGACGGTCGGGTTGCGGACGGCGATACCGAATGGTGTTCGTTACTCCTTTTACCAGCTCCCCGGCAATACCAATAACCGCACGTTTTGCCTGCAGTCCGGCTTGGTCTTCTGCTTCGCTGAGCGCCTCTTCGCAGTTACGCACTACGCCGGAAATATCCGCAATAGCACCGCTATGCATGTCGCTGAGATCCTGGCGGGCGCGGCCAACGCCGACAATCTCAAGCGTATCGTCCTTCATCTTGGCAATGAGCGCCTTGACGAATTCTGTCCCGATATCAAGTGCTACCACGTAGTCGTTATCGAGCTTTTCTTGTGACTTTTGACGCAATTTTTCGAAAACCATAATTAGTATCATTATATACCATTTGGCTATGGAATGAACAACACACGACGATTCCATCGATCGCTTTGACACTATGTAGATTTCGTGTCAAAATAGGCATGTCGTATTTTGAGTAAGAGGAGGCGCCATGAAACGCCGTTTGATCGGCGAGGTTGCTATCGCTATCTTCGCCGTAGGTAGTTGCGTCGCCAGCATCATCTGGGTATACACCAATCGGCTCCACGCCGCCAAAGCCACGGCGGCGGCAACGATCACCGAGCCAAGATGCAATCTAGCCGTCACCCACTGCATACCCTCTCCCACCCGGATAGACATTCACTGGTGGACAAGCGTGCTACTTCCAACAGTAGGGTTCGCGCTTGGAATACTACTCCTCGGTTTTGCGGTGTTTGGTATCAAAGATATCTGGCGTGAACAAAAACTCGAGGCAGAAGCAAGCCGTGGATGACAACCCTGAAAGAGGCTGCCCGACACACAACGATCGGACAGCCAAAAGACGACGCGGACGGACCTTGAGCAGAGCGCTCGGTCCGTCCATTTGAATTTCAACCGCAGTTTATACAAGAACGGCTTTGATGCGGCGGATGCCGGCTGAACTTGATTCTTCCTTAGTAATTTTGAAAACTTTGCCGCCTTCCGCAAGCTGTCCAGTATGATCGACGTGCGGACCGCCGCAGATTTCGAGACTGGCGATATGGTCGCCTTCGCCCATCTGGTAGACTTTCACCTGCTCGCCGTAGCGTTCACCGAATGGTCCGATCGCACCCATGTCGAGCGCCTTTTCTGTCGGATAGAGCGTGAACGAAACCGGCAAATCCTCTTTGATCCAGCCGTTTACCAGCTCCTCGGCTTTGGCGATTTCTTCCGGCGTCACTTTGCGGTCGAGGTTGAAATCGAAGCGCAGACGATCTTCGGTGATATTACTGCCGTGCTGGCGGAGTTCGGAGCCAAAGATTTCACGTAGAGCCGACTGCAAGAGGTGTGTCGCCGTATGGTATTTCTTGTGAATCAGCGTCTGACCGCCAAGGCCGCCCTTGAACGTGCCTTTGGCTGCGGTCTGTGAGCGTGCGCGCTGCTCGGCCATCTTGTCGTCGAACTCCTGGCGCCAGTCAGCACTCAGTTCAATACCTTGCTTGAACGCTTCTTCGGTCGAAAGCTCGACGGGGAAGCCAAAAGTATCGTACAAGGTAAACAATTCGGCACCGGTAAGGCCGTTCTCGGCAAACTTTTCCATCTGCTTGAGGCCTTTCCGTAGCGTCTGACGGAAGACTTTCTCCTCCTTCACAAGCACCGCGATAACATCTTCGCGCTTCTCAGCGACTTCCGGGAAATCACTGGCATACATATCAGCGATGATCGGCACGATCTCCTCAAAGAAGTTCTGCTCCACGCCAAGATCAAACGCAAAACGGATCGCGCGACGCAGCAAGCGGCGCATCACATAGCCCTGTTCTTTGTTCGCCGGCACGCAGCCGTCAACAGCCAGGAACGTCGCGGCGCGCAGATGGTCAGCGATGACACGCATGCTTTCGGTGTGCGATTCGTATTTTTTGCCGCTGAGCTTCTGCAGTTTTTCAATCACCGGCCACATCAGGCTGATCTTGAAGACGTCGGGGTCGTTCAGTTTGGCTGCGGCGATACGCTCTAGGCCGGAGCCGTGGTCGATGTTCGGCTTTTCGAGCGGCACGAACTTGCCTTCGGCTTCTTTTCGGTAGGCCATAAAGACATTATTACCGATTTCCATGAAGCGGCCGCAGTCACAGTTCGGATGGCAAAATTCGCCGTATTCCGGATTGTGCGGCGTGCCAAAGTCATAAAACATTTCAGAGTCAGGACCGCACGGATCGCCCACCGGCGTGCTTTCCGGCGCGCCGTTCCGAGACCACCAGTTTTTGCTGCCGTCGTAGTAAAAGATTCGTTCGCCCTCTTTGATGCCGCGCGCGTAGCCGTCTTCTTCTGAGCCGATTTCCGCCTCACCGCTTGAGAGGCCTTTTGACACAAAGAGTTCTTTCCAAACCCCGGCCGCCTCAGTATCTTTCGGAATATCATATTCCGGCGCACCAATAAAGCAGGTGACGTAGAGCTTGCTGGCGTCGAGTCCGACAACTTCTGTCAGAAACTCAAACATCCATTCGATCTGCTGCTTCTTGAAGTAATCGCCCATGCTCCAGTTGCCGAGCATCTCAAAGAAGGTGGTGTGGCGGTTGTCGCCGATATCATCGATATCCTGCGCCCGAAGACAGGTCTGCGAGTCGGCAATGCGCTGGCCCTCAGGGTGCGGCTGGCCGAGCAGATATGGAATCATCGGCTGCATGCCGGAGCCGGTAAAGAGCGTGGTAGGGTCGTCTTTTAAAACAAGCGGCGCGCGTTTGATCACGACATGCTGGCGGTCTTCGTAAAATTTGAGATAGGCGTTTCGGATGTCTTGGGCGTTCATAGATCCAATTATAACAGAGGTATCCAGAGTAGCAAAATACAACCTTATATTATATAATAACCGCAGGTTCATATCCGAACTCACACTTGGGAGAAGGAAATGATGGCAAAAGTGAAGGCGGCTGGGATAGCCATTCTGGTTATCCTGCTCCTCATGATTTTCACTGGTCATAGCAGTTCCGCTGCTAATCTCGCAGTAGGCCTGCTGAAAGGTGCAGTCCATGCGGGGCAGAGCATTGGTGACTTCTTCGCCAAGCTGTCCCAGGACATGTAATCATTCTACTCCCTACCCATATCACCCCTCCGGCCAAGCGAAGCTCGTTACGCGCGTGGCACAATGTGCCCGCTACGAGACCCTGGAGGGGAAGCCGCATACACTTCTGAAGTATGCGGCGCTTTTCTTTGTTTAAGCTATGATACCGCCGCCGAGACAGACATCGCCATCGTAAATAACGACGGATTGACCAGCCGCAACGGCGCGCTCCGGATCAGCAAGAGTCAAACGGATTTCATCGCCCTCAAAACCGAGACGAGCCTTTACCAACTTTGCTCGGTGGCGCACGCGAATATCGTATTCGCCGTCTTGTGGCACTTCGTTTATCCAATGAACCGCCGTAAGCTTAACCGCCTCTTTCCAGAGCGTCTCGTCGTTGATATCACGTGTAACATAGACTTCATTTTTTTCCATGTCCTTCCCTACCACGTAATAGGGAAGTCCGCCGCCAAGTTCCAGGCCGTGACGCTGGCCAAGCGTGTAGAAAATTGCGCCGTCGTGATGGCCGAGAACTTTACCAGTCGTTTTATCAATAATTTCGCCCGGTTTTTGCTCGACGTACTGGCTAAGAAATTCGCGAATACCGATTTTGCCGACAAAGCAAATTCCCTGGCTGTCCTTTTTCCCGGCCGTAAATAATCCGCGCTCTTTTGCCATGTCGCGCACTTCAGGCTTGGTGAATTCCCCCAGCGGGAAGAGAGTCTTTTGCAGCGCTTCACCCGTGACGCGGTACAAGAAGTATGTCTGGTCTTTATTGGTATCTTTTGCCTGTTTCAGTACACCGTTTTCAACCCGGGCGTAGTGACCGGTCGCAATCATGTCCGCACCGTCCTCTAGCGCCGCCTCAAGAAAAAGCTTGAACTTCACCTCTTGATTACACATGATATCAGGGTTTGGCGTGCAGCCAAGCTTGTACTCTTCAATCATATAATCGACAACTTTATGCTTGTACTCGTTCTCAAAATCAAACACCTTGAAATCTATCCCGAGTTGCACCGCCACGCGTTTGGCATCGGCCAGATCATCTGCCCATGGGCACCGCATGCCAGGAAGGTCCTGCGTCCAGTTTTTCATGTACACGCCCGTCACGTCGTAACCGCGCTCCTTCAAAAGCGCAGCTGTGAGGCTGGAATCAACGCCGCCGCTCATGCCAACATACACTTTTGTCATCGGCTGCCTCCTATGTAAAAAGCGATGATCTTCACGAATTCACCAATGGCCAAGAACCAGCCGATCGGCGTCATCCACCAGAATGGCGACCATTGATCATCCTGTGCCACCGGATGATTGCGAACCTGAACGTTACCCGAACGCTTTTTGAATTCCAATCCCGCACGACGCTGATGGTATGCCGACGTAACCAAAATCACCGACCTGATGTTGTTCTGCTCGAGAATGCTCTGCGTATTGACAGCGTTCTGCTTGGTGGTTTCGCCATATTCTTCAATAATGATATCACCAGCTGGCACGCCGAGATTTAGCGCTTCTTTTCGCATGGCAGCAGCATTACTCGGACCGGATTTGTCCTGAGCCGCGCCAGAGAAAATCAGTTTTGGCGCCCAGTTACGCTTGTATAAATCAATCGCTTCACGCGTACGCGCCTGCGTATCGCCGCCACTTACGGCCACGATTGCATCTGCCGCCTGGCATGGCTTTATACTGCTCGGACGGTCACCGCAGCCAGAAAGGTCGTTTGGCCCTAAGTAAGTACTGAGTCCGATAATGATGACGGCCAGCGCGATGACAGCTGCAATAATCGCTTTAATCATTTTGCTGTCCTCTGTATTTCTTTTTTAACTTCTTCGATGATAGTCTGTGCAGCTTTTTTGACGTTCTCCTCACCGGAAAGATGACCTAGCGTCAAACGTAAGCTTCCGTCGGCAACTTCCGGCGCAAGGCCGATCGCCGTCAGCACATGCGAGCGCGTGCCCTTATTGGCCGCACAGGCGCTGCCGGTTGCCACTAGTACGCCGCGCATCTCCAGCGCAAAGATCAGCCGCTCGGCATCGATGCCCGGAAACGAAATATGAAGATGACTCGGCAAGCGACGCTTTTCGTAGCCGGAAACGATCGCACTCGGGAATTCATTCGTCAGCTTATTTTGCAGTTCGTCACGAAGCTCACGAAGCCGCTCCGACTCGAATTTACGGTGTTTTTCCGCCAGCTCCATCGCCTTGGAGAAACCGATCACACCAGCGACGTTTTCCGTACCGCTGCGAATGCCTCGCTCCTGTCCGCCACCGACGATCTGCGGCGTTAGACGCACATAGGCCGCCGCCCACAATAGTGCGACTTGCTTCGGGCCATACACTTTGCCGGCATTGAGCGTCAAAAGATCAACCCCTAGCCGTGCCACATGAATATCCAGCTGACCCGCACCCTGCGATGCGTCGCTATGAAGGTAGATCGGTGTCGTGTCACCGGCCATGAGGCGCCGTTCGCGCTCGGCCTTCACCACGGTCGCGATATCGCGAAGCGGCTGAATCGTACCGAGCTCGTTATTGGCAAGCGCGATGCTGACAAGACGCGTATCCGGACGGATCGCTTTTTTCACCGCATCGCTCAAGACAAGTCCCCGCTTGTCACTTTCAATAATGGTATGGTCGTATCGTTTTGCGGCTTCAAGTACCGCATGATGCTCAACATTTGCGGTCACGACATGGCCGCCGATGCTGTTAAATGCGAGATTGATCGACTCGGTGGCACCAGCCGTCATCACCAGCTCGTCACCTTTTGCGCCGATCGTCGAAGCCAATGCCTGCTTTGCTACTTCATAATCCCGGCGCACGGAAATCGCCGGTGCGTATGGGCTCGACGGGTTATAAAACTTCTCCGAGAAATACGGCATCATAGCAAAAAGCACGCGCTCGTCTAGGGGCGTGGCTGCAGCATGGTCAAGATAAATCACCTCGTCGTTCATTACTTATACAAGTATAGCAAGTTACGCTAGCTTTTGGCCTGTTTGCGGATCGCGTTTGTACACCCCGCGAGCAACCTGCTCATAATACATGGCGGTCGCAGCCACGAGATTATCCAGCTCGGCGCCTTCAATGAAGGAGTAGCGCGCACCTTCCTGCACTTTCAAAATTCCGGTGGCATGCACCTCATAACGGATCGTCCGGCTCTCCATTTTTCCGTTCGACTTGAACTCTTCGTGCCATATCCAGGTTTTTGCATCAAGGCAGAAAAATTCACGGCGATGACCTGCAGGAATATCCCCGAACAGTTTTGCGCCGATTTCGCTTTCCAGCTGAATCAGTTCACGTTCTGTCAGCTTTTTGAGCGGACGGTGTTTTGGCATCGCAAGAGCGGGCGATGCTGCCGTGTCACCAGTGATAAGATGGAAAGCTTTTTTGAATACGCTACTCATAGTGACCTGCTATTGTCCTATTAGTTCGTAGCCGGTTTGGTCTGCCGACGGCGAAGAAGTCGCGTGAAGCTCTCGCTCCCATAGCGTGAAATCACTCTCCTCGGCACGTTCCTGCTCCCAGAGGCGGAAATGGTCGAGCTTCTCGCCAACTGCACCGATTTTTTCATGGCCAAGCAACTCGCGCCGCCGTTCTGTCTGGCCTGCGAGAGCCCTGCCGGCAACCGCTTCATATGGCTTTAGCCGCGGGTCTGCCATGCGAAGATCAAGCTGGTCATCATTATGAAATTCAGCCGAAGAGGCTGATTGTGTATTCTGATTTTCGAAAGATCCTTGCATAATAACGTAAAATCCATCTTTATAGTGATAAAAGTTGGTGTTTTTACTGTTTGTTTCAGAGTGCGAATAACGCTGTAGCGTTTGTAGTTGTTGCGGCAGAAATTTCCTCGACTGAAATGCCACGAAGCTTTGCGTGATATTCCGCCACGTTTTTTACAAACGCTGGCTCGTTGACTTTACCACGAAATGGCGCAGGCGTCAAGAATGGGGCATCCGTTTCAAAAAGCATATGCTCTATAGGTAGAGACGCGAACATTTCCTGCTGCGTTTTGTCCTTCGTAAACGTACTGATGCCATTTACACCAATTAAAAGCCCGCGCTTTAAACCCTCCTCCATATTAGCCTTCGTATCCGTAAAACTGTGCAACTCGCCACGAATACCATGGAAGTTGTCGAATAATGGCCAAAAATCATCAAACGCTTCGCGGACATGGAAAATAATCGGTAAATTCCGCCCGAGTGCCAGATCAATCTGCGCCTCGAGTGCCTGTATTTGCGTTTGCCGCGGACTATGCGTATAAAAGTAGTCGAGGCCGATCTCGCCGACGGCCACGATTTTCTTGCCATTTAACGCAAAAAGTCCTTCCCAGCCATCTTTCGTATCATGCGGATGGACGCCAATTGACGCAAAGACACCGTCGCGGTGCCCAGCAAACTCTACCGCCTCGCGCGAGCTCTGTTCGCTTGTGCCCACGCAAATCAGCTTTTCCACGCCAGCCGCGCGTGCTTTTTGCAGCGTTTCATCCTGGTCAAGCGGATACTCCGCCTCGTGAATGTGGCAGTGCGTGTCAATCAGCATTACTTTTGCTCTTGGGCTTTTGCAGCACGCGGATCGGCCGTGTGGCGGTAAATCTTTGGAAACAGACCGCCCTCTTTTTCTAGCGGCACAATCACGCCGGAGTCGAACGTCTTATGAATAGCCGCGGCAGTTTCCGGCAAAAACGGCACGAGCTGGTCGGCAACCTGCAGGAGTGATCCGACCGCCTGCCCGAGCACCTCGCCAAGATGCGCCTCGGCTTCAGGGTCTTTTTCGCGCTGCTTGGCGATTTCCCATGGTTTTACCATCTCAATGTAACGGTTGATGCCACGGACTATCGTCCAGACTTCGTCCATTGCAACGTTGAACTTCAGCTCATTCATGGCGTCGAAGTACGGCTTCATATCATGATCACCCTGCGGCGCGTCGCCGATAACTCCGCTTTGGTAGCGAGTCACCATACTGGCCACGCGGGAAACAAGGTTGCCGAGATCGTTGCTCAGCTCCTGATTGTACGCCGTTTCAAATTTCTCCCACGTAAAGTCGCCGTCGTCCTGGGTTGGAATATGGCGCGAGAAGAAATAACGATACGCATCGAGGCCATATGTATCGATGACTTCATTTGGATCGACGACATTACCAAGAGATTTGCTAATTTTTCCACCGTTAATATTAACGAACCCGTGCACAAGCAGCTTTTTCGGCAGTGGTAATTCAAGACCAAGCAGCATCGCTGGCCAGATCCCTGCATGGAAGCGCAAAATATCCTTGCCCACTACTTGGACGTCTGCCGGCCAGTATTCTTCCCAACCCGCACGATCCGGGTAGCCAAGCACTGTAAGGTAGTTCGAGAGTGCGTCAAGCCAGACGTACATGATCTGCTCTGGGTCGCCAGGTACAGGCACGCCCCAAGTTAAGCTTTTCTTCGGACGTGAAATGCTCACATCTTGCAACCCGTCTTTAATAAGTTCAAGAAACTCCTTTTTTCGGAATTCCGGCACGATCTCCATGCGGTTCGTCTCAATCGCTTCGCGGATCTTTTCAGTAAACGCGCTGGTTTTTAAGAAGTAATTTTCTTCGCTCACTTTTTCGTATGGTTTCTGATGATCTGGACAGACGCCGTTCGTTTCGGTGACTTCCTTCTCTGTGAAAAATGCTTCATGACCCATACAATACCAGCCCTCGTACTTATCTTTGTAGATATATGGCTGGAGCTTTTGCCAAATATACTGCACTGCGCCGATATGATGCGGTTCGGTTGTGCGAATAATATCTGTAAATTCAGCGCCAACTTTACGAATAAGCGGCTCGACATTCTTGAACATCATGTCGGTATAAGCTTGCGGCGTCAGATTTTGCTCGGCGGCTTTTGCGGCGATTTTGTTGCCGTGCTCATCCGTTCCTACTTGAAAACGGACCTCCTTGCCGTTTTGTTTTTGGTATCGCGTCCATACGTCGGCATAAATGTAGTCGAGCATATTGCCAATGTGCAAGTTGGCGTTGACGTACGGAATGGCAGTGGTGATGTATAATTTTTTTCCCATATTTACTCTCCAGTGTAACAGATTGGTATAAAGCTAAAAAGCAGGCTCACCCTGCGCGTCCATCATCATAGCAACGACGGCGTGCCTGCCGTTTGAGCTGCGGTTTCCTGCTTTGAACTGGCTATGAGAAAAATAATCTTGATTCTGCGCCGTGTCAACATCGCTGGCTTCAACGTTCTCGCTTGGCACGCCAGCTTCCTTCAGCTGGTCCAGAATCACTTCCCGCAGACTTCTGTCGCCTTTAGCGTGAATCGGATACGTCGCCTTGCCGACCGCCGGGCTTACCCAAATTTTCAGATCCTTCGGCTTGGTCGCAAAACTGTCCTCAAGGTATGCTACGCTCTTTGCCGCGCCGTCGATTTCAGCGCTGTGCCGGCCAACGTGCGACACCATTAACACCCGCTGCTTTTCATCGTACAAAATAAGCCCGGCGCAATCCGCCAGCGGCAAAAATAGCGCGTGGCCTGGCTCTTTCGTGACGAGTGCATCGGCCGCCTCGTACTGCATGTCGGGCTGCATGCCGACGCCCTTGTCACTTGCCGTAACGATCCGGTACTTGGCAAAATCATCGGTGTCGTAGGTAATACCAACGAGCGTCGTTTCACGAGGATCGACGCCAACCCGCCCTAAAAAGTCGTGGCGATTCTGAAGCGCCGCTTTCGCATCGTTCATACCGAATTTCATGTTGCCATCGTCTACCGACGATACGGCAGCCACGACGTTTTTTCCAAAAATGGTTGGCTGGTGAGCGGCAATCATTTTACTGTCCTCGCAAGATTTGCCCAATCACTCAGCGACAGGCTTTCGGCACGCGCGTTCGGATCAATATTCGCCGCGTTCAGGTATGTTTCAGCCTGCTCTTTCGAGACGTTCAGTCCGCCAGAAAGACTGCTGCGAAGCATTTTCCGCTTGGCCGAAAAACCGGCTTTCACAATACGGAAAAAAACTTTCTCGGCAATATCAGTGAGAAATGGCTGCTCGCGGGTTTTTAAAATAACCACCTCGCTATCAACTTTTGGCGGCGGCGTAAAGAGCTCGGCCGGAACCACGTCGCCAAGAGAGACGTCGGCGAAAAGCTGAGCGCTCACTGCAAGAATGCTCATATCGCCGGGTTCGGCCGCGAGGCGTTCGGCCACTTCTTTTTGCACCAGTAGTACGGCAATAGACGGCTTGTTTTCAGCCGTCATCAGTAGCTGAACGATCTTGCTTGTGATGTAATAGGGGACGTTTGCCACCACTTTGTAACCTTTTGGCAAAGTAGAAAGGTCGAACGATAAAATATCGCTCTGAATAACTTCAAGATTTTTACCCGGAAACTGCGCCGGGAGTTTACGCGCGAGTTCGGCGTCAAATTCTACCGCGATCACTTTTTTTGAGCGGCGCAAAAGCTCGCTGGTAAGCGTGCCGAGGCCCGGGCCGATTTCAAGTACCGTGTCACCTTCATCGAGTTCCGCACAGTCAGCAATATGCGCCAGCGTGTCGCGGTCGCGAAGCCAGTGCTGACCGAGGGATTTGTTTGGAGCGGTCATTAGCGATAAGTATCCGGCAAACCTGCGCCACAATTAGGCCATGGAGCCCACCCACTCTTTTGGTAATAATTATACGCCGCCTGGTCTTGCTGAGCTGGAGTAGCGCTGCCATACTTCGCGCCCGCTGGAGCGTTTGCATTCCAGGAACCCTCATCAAACTGATAAGCGCCGTAGTACGGACCCGCGGGATTCCAGCTGTTGTATCCGCCCTCACAGCTACGCAGTTTCGCAAGAGCCGCTGCAAAATCACCACTGAAGCTTGGTTTTGTTCCCACAATTTCCACCTGCTCTACAGACTTCTTAATCACCATACTGCGGATCTTCTTGCGCTTAACTTCCTTGCCGCTCTTCATCACAACTTCATATACGACAGTCTTTTTACCCTTTACTCCTGGGGTGACGATCTTTTTGTATCCAAGCGGCCGGTCGGCGTCTTCGATCTGCTTCACCTTGAAAGCGATATCTTCGTCTTTAGTAACAGTCTGCTTGCCGTCGCGCCACAGTTCAATTTTCATGCCGGCGGTGATTTTCGCCGTAGTGGCAACCGAAAGCGAGTCGTTCGCAGCGAGCGTGATACCTTTTAGCTTCAGCATGTCAGCCACCGTCTCCGCCTGTGTGTAGGCTTCGATTTTTTTGCCATACATCACGAACATGAACGGCGTTGCTCGGTCGATTTTCAACTGGATGCCCGCGCCCTCTCCAACGATGTCGCTGCTGGCGGTCATAGTGGTGATGTCTTCATCGTGCAGTGCAATTCCGGCGTTTTCCGTGATCTGCTTTGCCGTCTGGTACGGTGACATAACTCGTTTTTTCAACGCACCGTCAACGATCATAACTGGGCGAGCCCGGTAGATATTTACTTCGTAGTTGTTTGCAACCAGCTCGTCATCCAGGCCGGGTTCAACACGGTCGTTCGGATCAACATTGATTTTAGCCTCTTTAAATGCCTCACGAAGAGTCGTCTTGTGCGTTAAAAGGCCGCGCTCACGACTATCATCATGAACAGTAATCAGGCGTTCACCAGCAGAAACCTGCGACGACGCAGCCTGCGCGCGGGACGCGAACAAAGCGCCGAAAAAAAGAACCATCAAACAAGCAGCGGAGATGATGATGCCATACGGAGTTGTCGATTTTCGAAGTATACTCTTCATAAATGAGAACACCTCCACGGTGTACTAAGAGAAATTATATCAAAAAAGCGGGGTATTTGATAGTTTTAGTAGATCAAAGCGGGTGGCGGTAGCGCTCGACGAAGTTCTGCAGGATTTTCGGCGCATGTGACAGATCAGCACCATTTGCAGCCTCGATCAACGCATCGCCGTCTTCGGGCGCAAAATAGCCGGCGTGTCGGTAGATCTCAACACGAACCTTCAGACCCTCTTTGTCGAGTTCAGGATGATACTGCGTGGCGTACAGGTTGTTTTTAATACGAAATACCTGCACAGGGCACTGCGCCGACGTGGCAAGAAGTACAGCATGCGGCGGAAGGACTTCACACGCTTCCTTATGAACGGCAATCGCCTCGAAGTTCTGCGGCAATCCCGCAAATAACGGGTCCGCCTTGCCCGCGTCTGTTACCGAAATCACGGTTGGCACTTGGTCCTCGGCAAATTTGCCACTGATCAGCGCACCCTGATGAGCACCGAGCGTGCCAACGCCATAACATGCGCCAAAAAACGGAAAATCCTTTTCTACCAGCTTATCGAGCAGCCGGGAAAAGTCGGCCTCGACACGCTTTTGAACATCGGACTTTGAATCTTCAGGATAGCTGGTGTTGAACGGTCCGCCGCCGACAATAATGCCGGAATAGCACTCCAGATCTATCTCCGGCAGCGGCGCTGCCTCGACACGGATACGCTCTAGCTGCTTTGGCGCCAAGTTTGCCGCATCCAAAAAACCGGCATACTCGTTATCTGACGCCACATCTTCCGGACGCGATTGCAGAAGCAGGAACGGCTTTATTTCTTGCATTATAATTTTTCCAATCTCGCGTATTCCACGTTGAGCTTTTTGGTTTGACCGCTCGAAAACTGCACCGTTATGGCCATGCCGTCGATGTCAATAACCTCGCCAACGCCAAACTGTGCGGAGCGGACACCGTCTCCAATATCGAACGGCGGAACATCGCTGAACTCATCATACTCCTCCGGCGTACGCATCGTAAATGACGGCGCCGCAGCCTCAGCAAGTTCGTAACCCATGTCGCTCAAAAACCGCGAGGCAGGATTATACCCGCGCTGGCCGAACTGAAGGCGGCTCTGGGCATAACTGAGGTGGAGCTCCTGTCGGGCTCGCGTCATGCCCACATAGCAGAGTCGACGCTCTTCTTCCATCGCTGCCGGGCCAGCTTCAGCGGCACGCGACGTCGGAAAAATCCCCTCTTCCATGCCTACCATAAAGACAACAGGAAATTCGAGACCCTTAGCCGCGTGTATCGTCATAAGCGTGACTTTTTGTTCGTGACCGTCCGTGTCGGCACTCGACATAAGCGCGACTTCTTCCAAAAAATCAGGCAGCGTCGCAAAGGTTTTTGCATCGGAAATAAGCGAACCTATGTTTGCTTCGCGCTCTTCGGCCTGTGGCGTGCCATCAAGAATGTAGTCCCGATAGCCTGTTTTTTCAATCAATGTCTCGATGATATCGCTTGGCGGCTGGTCGGCCTGGAGTTTTCCTTGCAGCGCGCGCAGGATTTCTCCCAGCGTTACCAGCGCCGTTTTAGCCCGTGGCGTGAGGCTGCTGGTCTGCTCGGCATTCACCAGACTTGAAATGATGTCCATGCCGCTGTTTGCCTGCCACATGAGGAATTTTTCCAGGCTCGTGGCGCCGATACCACGCGTCGGTACGTTCACGATCCGCGAAAAACTCATGCGGTCGTTCGGCTGATAGAGAAGCCGAAGGTAGGCGATAATATCTTTGATTTCTTTGCGGTCGTAAAAGCGAACACCGCCGATGATCTGATAGGGAATACGATGCTGCAGCAGAGCGCGCTCCAGCGTGTAACTCTGCGAGTTGGTGCGATATAAAATGGCGTAATCACCAAACTCCCGCGCGCCGATTCCCGCCTGAGCACCGATCCGGCTCGCCACTGTATATGCCTCTTCGGCTTCGTCGTACACGGCATGAACCTGCACGGGAGCGCCGGTCGGTTCGGCAGTCCAGAGTTTTTTATCGGTACGCTGCTTGTTTTTCGTGATGACGTTGTGCGCTGCCTCCAAAATCGCACCTGTGCTACGGTAGTTTTGCTCGAGCTTCACGATCTTCGCACCCGGAAAATCCCGCTCAAAATTAAGGATGTTCGTAAAATCCGCGCCGCGCCAGCTGTAAATCGATTGCCAATCGTCACCCACCACGCAAATATTCCGGTCATCGTTCACCAGGCTTTTTACGATCGCATATTGCGCCGCGTTCGTGTCCTGATATTCGTCGATAAGAATATGCTTGAACTGCGCGCGCCACTTTTTACGCACATCCGGCTGCTCGCGGAAAAGCCGGACCGTTTCAAGCAGGAGGTCGTCAAAGTCTAGCGCTCCGGCCTCTTTCCGCATTTTTTCGTAGAGCGCGTAAATTTTCGCGACCTCTTTTTGAAACGGATAATCGGCACTGGCCGCAAAATCATCCGGAGATTTCATTTCATTTTTGGCATTTGAAATAATGCCGCTGACTGCGCGTGGCTTGATCTGCTTGTCGGCGATAGACAGTTGCTTCATCGCCTGTTTTATCAAGCCTTGGCGGTCGTCTTCGTCGTAAATTACATAATTGGGCGAGATGCCTATCTTGTCACCATCTACTCTTAAAAGCCGTACACATATCCCATGAAACGTCCCCATCCACGGCATAAACGAGCGAGCGCCGCCATCCCGGCCAAGCAGATGCCCGAGCCGCTCGCGCATTTCGCGCGCCGCTTTATTCGTGAAAGTAACGGCTAAAATTTCATTCGGCCAAATTCCTTCATTGGCAATCAGGTGGGCGATCCTGTGAGTAAGCGTTTTTGTTTTACCACTGCCCGCCCCCGCCAGAATAAGCAGCGGTCCACGTATTGTTTCTACCGCGTCGGCCTGCGCGGGGTTCAAATCTTTCAGCAAATCCATTAGCTTTATTATAGCCGAGAGAGGCAAAAAATGCCGTGTAATATTTACGTCCGACTAAAAGCTAGACGACGCCAAGAAAATACAGCGCCGCGCCGCCGACCGCGCCAACGAGAAGAATCGCAACGATCCACACCACCCATAACCAGCCTGGCTTCTGCTTAGCAGGGTGAGCAAGCGGCTGGTGATAGGTGTTGGTATCGTAAATTGCACCATTGTCTTTGTCTCCGGTGTTCGGCTCTTCCCGATACTGCTGCGCGATAGAAGTTGGACCAGCAGAGGCGGGCAACTTATCGTCGCCAGAGGGGGTTGGTACGTTAGTAACTGGTGGTCGTGAATCCGCTGCAGACTCAGGCTTTTCGTCCAAAGGTCTGTTCGTCTCCTCTGGCTTTTTGTAGCCGTGTGTTGTCGTATCCGCCTCGACTGCCATCATGTCACCCTTCAGCTCCTCGGGAAGTTCTACTTCAACCTCTTTTGGATCCGGCGGCAGTTGGTCCTCTGGATCATGAATCGTTGCCTCAGTATCAGCTTTTGCGCCGAATACTGGTGTGTGATCGGGTTCATCCGGCGTAGCGTTGCCACCAAGCGGCCGCTTCTCTACTTTGGTCCCAGATAAAAACGGGGAAGTCAGCGGGGAAGAATCAGCCTCGGCTGGAGCCATTTCTTTTGGAGTCTCTGGCTTTGGCGTCAGTTCAGGCTCGGACGACGCCTTTGGCGAAGTGTCACTCTTAAAATCCGCCATCTCAAGCGGGTCCGGCCAGTCGCTCGAAGGTGCAGGCGTCGGAGCTGTTGGCAGCTCCTTCTTTGTCTCCGTCGACGGCGCCATCTTCGGCTTCGGTGAAGAAGGCCTGGTGGCCGGCGCTGAGTGCATAGACTGGCTCGGAGTAATCGTGGCACCCTGACGCGAAACCGCCGGGCGAGCCGGGACAGCAGAAGTAGTTTTCATATCAGAAGAAGGGTGGACGACATCCATGAAACGTCCTCCGCGACGGGCTGCGAGCGGTGGGCGCGAAGGTGACTGCGAAACAGGAGCGGGCGCGGCTGCGGGCGAAGGAGCGGCAACAGCAGATACATCGGCCGGCGGCGTTTTGCTATCCTCTTTCGGAGTAAGATCCAGCGTCTTTTCCGCCTCTTCAGGCTTCGGCGTATCGGATTTCGGCACGTTCGTCATCAATGAGTTTACCGCCCGGTCAAGTTCGTCAAAATCTAAATCTTTCATGCCCCACCTCTACTTTTATCTGCTCTTTTTTCATCATGCGCCTTTTCAACGATGCTGCTAAATGCGTGCGCGTCGAGACTTGCGCCTCCAATCAGCAACCCGTCAACACCTTCAACCGCCAAGTAACTTGCCGCGCTGTCGGCCGTAACACTTCCGCCATAAAGCACGCGGATACTCTGCGCCGCCTGCGGTCCGTAAAGATGCTTTACCTGGTTGCGGACTGCAGCCACCGCCTTCTTAACGTCATCCGGCAATGCGCTGTTGCCCGTCCCAATGGCCCAGACTGGCTCATAGGCAACAACCACCTCATCGAGCTCCTCACTGGTGATATTTGCCAGTCCACCGACCAGCTGGTCGTGCAAAACATCGTGTGTTTCACCGTCGGTGCGTTCGCCAGCGGTTTCACCGATACATAATATTGGTTTTATATTGTTACGGATTGCCGCCTGTACTTTATTGCGGACATCCTTATCCGTTTCGCCAAAAATATGACGCCGCTCAGAATGGCCGACAAGCGCATAGTCTGCAATGCCGCGCAGCTGGGTCGCCGAAACCTCACCGGTAAACGCGCCGTGGTCACGCCAGTAGAAATTCTGCACGGCCAACTTGAACTGCCTGCGGTCTACCTGCAAGCTAAGTGACTGAAGCGCCAAAAGTGTCGGCGTTAGCACGACCTCGACATCGCGGTGAACTTTCACCATCCCCGCCAGCTTATGGAGAAATAAACTCGCCTCATGAGTATTGAGGTTCATCTTCCAATTGCCGACGATGAGTTTCTTATCTCGAGACATATACCGCTTATGCTTCTTTTTCTTTAGTGTAACCTACTTGCCGTGGGGCGTCTAGCAAACTTTCGATGCCCGGCAGCTTTTCTCCGGCCATGAGCTCCAGGCTTGCGCCGCCGCCAGTAGAAACATGCGAAAAACTACCGCCTTTTTTACTATCCCAGTTTAGTACGAAGTCAGCCGTGTCACCGCCGCCGATGATGGACTCGATTTCCGGATGAATAGCCAGCGCCAAGCTCAGGCGGGCTGAGCCGTGGGCAAAATTAGGAAATTCCGCCATGCCAAGCGTACCGTTCCAGATGACAGTTTTGGCCTTCTCGACGGCAGCCACCGTTTCTTCGATCGTTTTGTCGCCAACGTCAAGCGCCAGCTCATCCGGCGCCACCTGGTCGGCCGGAACGACTTTGCGCGGTGCGTTCTCCACAGCGGATGCAACCGCCAGATCGATAGGCAGCACCAGAAATTCGTCTACCTTGTCCGCACCAACCTTTTCGCTGGCTAGTCTGTAAATATCATCGAGCACTTCGTTCGCGTTGTCATCGAGCTTGCTTTTACCAAGACTCAGGCCTTTGTATTTCAAAAATGTATTTGCCATGGCACCCGAAATAACAATCCGGTCGGCGACATTTATCAGCGCTTTTATCACGGCGATTTTATCGTGAACCTTCGCCCCGCCAAGCACGGCGACAAGCGGCCGCTCAGGATTTTTCATAGCATCTGTAATCACCGTGTATTCGCGCTCTAAAAGAAGGCCGGAAACGCTTGGTAGCTGCAAAGTAATGGCGGCGGTGCTGGCGTGCGCCCGGTGCACCACGCCAAAACCGTCCTGCACGAAATATCGCGCACCCGAACTCTCGGCAATTTCGCGCGCGAATACTTCATCATTCGCCTCTTCACGAGGGTCAAAACGCAGATTTTCAAGGACGGTCACGCTTCGCTTAGGTGCCATCTTCACAGCCATTTTTACTTTGTCACCGACCGTTTCGTTTACGAACCGCACCGGCTCGCCCAAAAGTTCGGATAACCTCAGTGCGACCGGCTCAAGACTCAGCTTCGGGTCGCGGCCCTCCGGGCGGCCAAGGTGACTGATAATTACCACCTTACAGCCATCTGCCAACAGTTTTTTCACCGTTGGAAGGCTTGCCTGAATCCGAAAATCGCTTTCAATCGTGCCATCGCTCTTCAGCGGTACGTTGTAATCTGCACGAAGCAGTACCGTTTCACCATGAAGCGGTACAGTATTGATCGTCTGTTTAAAAAATGCCATCATCCCACCCTATTTAGTAACTGGTTTTATTCTATCACGCGGAGACGGATTGTGTCAGTAGCGCCAATAAGTCCCGGTTGGCGACCGCTGATGATAGCGACGGAAACGGTTGGTTTGCCGCCGAAGAAGCCGCTTTCTTTCAGCTCCTTGGCGAGTTTGAGGCCCGCCTTTTCACCGTCAGGACGCACAAAACTCTTGTTGGCGTAGCTTAATGTAAGCTGCTGCGCAGTGCGAGGAGAGCTGGTGACGCTGATGACGGGCAAGTTCGGGCGATGAGCGGCAATGTTCGCGGCCGTCGCGCCGGATTTTGTCTCGGCAACGATAGCGTCGACTTTCAGCTGTTCGGCAAGATTGACAGCGGCAGTGCTGATCGCGTCGAGCGTCGCGTCTTTCATTTCAACAACCTCTTCAAGCGGGCGCACCGTAGCGTGCTCCTGCGTATAAAGAATCACGCGCTTCATCGCGGCAACAGCCTCCAGCGGATATGAGCCGTTGGCCGTTTCATCGCTAAGCATCACCGTATCAGCACCCTGGATCACGGCGTTGGCCACGTCACCCACTTCGGCACGGGTCGGCTCGGGATTCTCTACCATGCTCGCAAGCATCTGCGTCGCGACAATGCTGAGTTTGCCATATTTACGGCACAGCGCGATAATCCGACGCTGCACGATCGGCACCACTTCGGCACCGGCTTCAACAGCCAGATCGCCGCGGGCAACCATGATTCCGTCGCTGGCTTTGACAATTTCTTCCAGCGTGTCGTCTTCGATCGCTGCCTTGGTTTCGATTTTTGCGATAATCTGCGCGTCCGAACCGTGGCTCAAAAGAATCTGGCGCAGGTTGTTGATGTCATCCGGCGACTGCACAAAACTCAAGCTAACGTAGTCGTAATCTTTCGTCACACCGTATTCGATGTCTTTTAGGTCTTTGGGTGTGAGGATATCACCACCAAAATCAGTGTCCGGCAAGTTGATGCCCTTGCGGCTCATCAGGGTCCCGTTGTTTTCCACGCGGACCTTCACGGCTGTCGCCGACGGAATTTCAAGAACGGTCGTGCGGACTTTGCCATCGAAAATGTAAATCGGCTCGCCCATCTTCACTTTCTCAGCCAAATTGTACTGCACCGGCAACGTAAAGCCGTCGTGCTCGGCGGCGTAATCCAAAACAAGTTCGTCGCCCGTGCTCACCGGCATGTTTTCGTTCAGGTTGCCAAGACGGATTTTCGGCCCCTGCAAATCCTGCAAAATCGCCACCGGTTTTTTCAGCTTGTCGCTTGCCTGGCGGATCCACTCAATCTGCTGGTCGGCGTCGGCATACGTCGCATGGCTGAAGTTATGGCGGAAGCCGTTCACACCGGCCGCAGCAAGCGCCTCAATCGACTCGTAATTATTTACAGGCGGCCCCAATGTCGCCAGGATTTTTGTACGTTTAAAGATAACACTCATGCGTTTTATTGTATCACTTTCCCCTGTTATCTGATACACTAAGAGGAAGAACTTTTTTTAAGTGCACACTCTAGGTGTATAATGAAGAACAACTAACAAAACAAAAGGCTCCCCGACGTGCAAACACAACTTGAGGCGACGCTCGCCAAGCTCATTTCCATTCCCAGTGTCACCAGTGACGTTGCCGCGTGCCGTGATATTCTTGACTTCGTCCGACAAGAGATAAAACCGCTCGGTTTGCACATTACCGAGAGTACTGATACTACGGCTAATCCTTGGTTTTACGCGACTATCCAGCAAACAAAAACGCCCGACATCCTCCTGGCTGCCCACCTCGACGTCGTTCCAGCCACGCCGGAGCAATTTGTCATGCAAAAACGTGGTGATCGGCTCTATGGCCGCGGCGTCTACGACATGAAGATAGCCGCAGCATGCTACCTGGAATTCATAAAGACGCATATCAACGAACTGCGGAACCACAACCTCGGTCTCCTCTTCACGACCGACGAGGAGACAAGCGGCGCAAACATGCAAGATGTACTCACCTCAGGCCTGCGCCCAAAAGTGGTTCTCTTGCCCGACGGCGGCTACAACTGGTCGATAGAGCAGCGCGCGAAAGGCGTTTATAATGTCGAGCTTATCGCCCACGGTAAAACGGCGCACGGTTCGCGCCCGTGGGAAGGAGAAAATGCGATTCATACGCTGCTTGAAGTCATTCATATACTCCGTTCGAAATATCCATCAAAAAAATCAACAGATTCGACGCTCTCTGTCAATTTTCTTGAAGGCGGCGAAACAGCAAACCAGATAGCCGATCGCGCTTCCGTATTGATCGACTTTCGCACGTTCAGCAAAAAAGATTACGATAATTACCGCCTCCTTATCGCGGAACTGGTTAAGAAATATGATCTTGAACTCAAATACTCGAGCTTGGGCGAACCGCTCCAGCTCAACACAAACCTCCCTGTCGTCCAGGATTTTCTCCGGGCACTCGAGGAATTCTTAGGCGAACCGCCTCATTTTAGCGAATCCTACGGCGCCTCCGACGCACGCTTTCTCGCCGAATATGACATACCAAGCATTCTCATACAACCTCATGGCGGCGGCCACCACTCCGAGACGGAGTGGGTGGAGGCGAGTGACCTCCTGCGCTACTATGAGATGATCG
>CAMLDM010000003.1 GCA_946479025.1 uncultured Candidatus Saccharibacteria bacterium
AGTAAATAGAGAGGGAATAGATTTCTTATGGCGACACCAAAAAGTCAGCGTATTGGTATATGGATTATTGCAGTAGTGATGGTGATTGGGACGATCGGTTCGTTCGCGGTCATTGTTCTTGCCAACGAAAACGGCGCGAACGACCAAACAGCGCAGGACAAAGCGCTGGCAGACTACCAGAAGCAGATGGAAGAACAACAAAAGAAGGCAGATGAACTGTCGTCTAAATATTACTCTAAGTTTAAAAAATACCAAGATTCCCCGGCAAAATTTGACGCCGACAAGGTGGGTGACAAAGTCACGACGAAAGACCTGAAAAAGGGTACTGGTGCAGAGATTAAGAAAGACACGAAATATCAGGCGTACTACATTGGCTGGAACCCAAAGGGCAAAGAGTTCGACAGTTCATTTGATGGAAAGAAGCTGAAGGCGCCGATCGATACGAGCGAAATCTCAGCGCTTATTCCTGGCTGGGAAACCGGCGTGGTTGGCATGAAGGTTGGCGGCGTGCGCGAAGTAACGATTCCATCAGATCTTGCTTACAAGGACAAGGGAAATGGTGACAATATTCCACCGAACACCCCGATCAAATTCGTAATTTACATAATTGCGACAAAGTAGCCAAGAAACTATACTAAATATAGTAAATAACCACAAGGAAGATGATGGAAGACAAAATAAGAGACGTTGTTATGATCGGCGCCGGTCCGAGCGCGCTTGCCGCCGCGGTTTACACGACACGAGAAGATATTGATACGGTTCTGTATGAAAAAGGTGTGATTGGCGGACTGGCGGCTATCACCGACCAAGTCGACAATTACCCGGGTTTTCCGGACGGCGTTCCCGGATTGGAGCTGGCCGCGCGGCTAGAAAAACAGGCCGAGCGTTTTGGCGCGAACATCGAGTTCGGCGAAGTTTCAGCCATCCGTGATGACGGTGACATAAAAACTGTCGTTGTCGATGGAGCGGAAGTGAAAACGCGCACTGTTCTGATCGCTACCGGAAGTGATTACAATAAGATTGGTGTTCCGGGCGAAGCGGAATATTACGGCCGCGGCGTTCATTACTGCGCCACTTGCGACGGAGCATTCTACCGGGACAAGCGGCTTGTAGTCGTTGGCGGGGGGAACTCGGCGGTACAAGAGGCTATCTTCCTGACTCGTTTTACGACGCACATCGACTTGTTGGTTCGCAGTACAATCAAGGCGAGCGAGGTGCTGCAACGCGATCTTCAGAAATATATCAATGAGGGCAAAATTACTGTTCACCTGCAAACGACTACCGATGAGATCGTGGCCGTTGACGGCAAAGTGGCTCAAGTAAAGGCGACTAAAGCTGGTGAGAATATAACATTTGAAACGGACGGCGTGTTTATCTTCGTCGGACTGAAGCCAAACACCCAGTTTCTCGCTGGAAGCGGTATCGAATGTGACGAGCAGGGGCTAATTAAAACGGACGAGCACCTTTCAACGAACATGCCCGGTGTCTTTGCTAGCGGCGATGTGCGAAGCGGCGCGACAATGCAGGTCGCAAGCGCGGTTGGCGAAGGTGCGACGGCGGCGCTTTCGATTCGTGAATACCTGGACGGACAAAAGCTCGCGGTCTAAGCCGCGTGCTTTTTTACTTCGCCGAGGATAATATCTGGGCGGTCGGTAACGATTCCGTCGATGCCTTTTTGTGTCAACATAAGCGCGCTGTGAGGGCGATTAACCGTGTAGGCATAGGTGAAAATTTTGGCACGTTTTGCGATCGCTAGCGCAAAGGCATTGACGTAGAGCCTGTGAAACCCAACGGCGCTAAGCTGCAGCTTGCGGTGATAGGCAATGAAAATGAATGGATTTTGAGTGTGGAGCAGGGCTAGCTTTGCCTCGCTGCTGACGCGCCGGATCGTAATTAAGTCGATACCCCGAAACGAAGAAAACAAGAGGTTGTCCCAGTCTTTTCCAGTTTTGATGTAGTTTTTCTTTACAAGGTCCGCAACAACTTTGGCAGTGCCGCGGCCCTTTATTTCGATGTTCAGTAGAATGTGTCCGAAGAATTCATCCAGTACTTCGCTGAGCGGGACGATGGGTTGTTTTTCTGTACGCTTTCGGAGCTCGGCAAGGGTGTGGTGCGAGATGATTGACGTGTCGCGGTGCGTTCGAAGCGTATGAAAATCGTGCGTGAGGACCGGGATTTTATCTTTTGTCAGGCGTACGTCGAACTCAAGGATGTCGGCACCGGCATCTACGCCGGCGCGCAAGGCCTCCATGCTGTTCTCGGGTGCAAGCCCGGCAGCTCCACGGTGTCCTATCACTAACATAATTGTTCTTAGTATAGCAAATTTGCTACAATGGGGACAGTTAAATAACGGAGACCTACATGGCTGATTTTAATAAAATTCTCACTCCTGGCGACGTTGATGCCGGAATTATTAACGTAGTGGTAGAAATTCCACAGGGAAGCATGCACAAAATCGAGTGGAACCGCGAGCTTGCGGTGATGCAGCTTGACCGCGTGGAGCCAAGCGTTTTTGCTAAACCGACGAATTACGGGTTTATTCCCCAAACGCTCGACGAAGACGGCGATGAGCTGGACGTTCTGCTGGTGACGAACGAACCACTTCCTACGGGTATTTTCCTTGAAGCTAAAGTCATCGGCGTGATGAAGTTTGAAGACGATGGCGAAGTTGACGACAAAATTGTAGCGGTGCCCGCGGACGACCGCAATACGGGTAACGCATATAATTCGCTGGAAGACTTGCCGCAGCAGCTGATTCGCCAGATTGAGTTCCACTTCAATCACTACAAAGATCTGAAGAAGCCGGGCACGACGATCGTCAAAAGCTGGGGCGGCATCGACGAGGCAAAAGAAGTCATTCGCGAATCGATCACACGCTGGAACGAAAAGTAATACTTGATGCAAAAAAGAAAATAACCCGAAAGTAGCGGGTTATTTTTTCTTACGCATCGCCTTGTGTCGGATGATGCTGGCGGCGCCGCTGATTGTCTCGATTAGGTCGAGTTTTCGCAGCTGAGCCCGAAGCTTTTCGCGGGCGTGATTGGTGGTAACGAGTTCCAGCCAGGCTTGTTTTGGCTGTGACAGCTTGCGGGTAATTACTTCTACGACGTCGCCGTTATGGAGCGGCTTGTCAAAAGAATGGATATTGCCATTAACACGGAAACTGTAGGCATGCTTGCCGATGTCGCTGTGTACCAAAAAAGCGAAGTCCAGCGGCAGCGCGCCTTCGGGAAGATTATAGATATCGCCCTTTGGCGAGTAGACAAAGATGCGATTGCCGAACAAATCAACGTTCAGCTGGTCGTGCGAAATCTCCTCACCAGACCTAAGCCGCGACGCGATTTCTTGGAGTTGGGTAATCCATTGCAGCTGTGCCGGAAGACTGGCGTTTCCTGATTTTTTCTTCGTGTACAGTTTTGAATCTTTTTGTTCGTGGTAGTGGAAGCTGGCGGCCAGACCGCGCTCGGCATATTCGTGCATGCCTTGGGTCCGAATTTGGAATTCGATAATCTGTTTATTCGGTGTAATAACCGTCGTGTGAAGGCTCTGATAGCCGTTTGTTTTTGGGATCGCGATGTAATCCTTTATGCGCGCGACCATCGGCTGGTACATCGAATGCAGGATGCCAAGTACCTTGTAGCAGTCCTCCTTGTTCTTTACGATAACGCGCAGCGCCATAAGGTCGTAGACGTCGTCGATATTGCCATCGAGCTTTTTTAGCTTTTTATATAAACTGTAAATACTTTTGACGCGGCCGCTGATTTCACATTCGATGCCCTGTTTTTTAAGTTCGGCCTCGACTTCCTGGCGGACGGTGCCTAGTTTACGTGTGCTTTTGCCAAGGCGCTTTTTCATTATGTTCTGTAAGCGCTTGTACTCCTTAGGGTCGAGGTAGCTGAACGCCAGCTCTTCGATCTGCATGCGCACGCGACCCATACCTAACCGGTCGGCCATCGGTGCAAATACCTCAAGGCTCTCGCGGGCGATCTTTTGCTGCTTCTCCTTGTTCATGTGCTGGAGCGTAGATAGATTATGCAGGCGGTCGGCGAGCTTAATAATAATAACGCGCACGTCCTGACCGACGGCAATCAGCAGTTTGGATAGGTTGTCTTTGGTTTGTGGCAGGTAATTTTCGAGGTTGCGCATGCCGGCACGCGCCTGAGAGACTTTCGTGACGCCGTCAACTAAAAAGGCGACGTCGCGACCAAACAGATTCTCGATAGTCTCAAGTGTTTCGCTCGTATCTTCAACCACGTCGTGCAGTACGCCCGCAAGAATCGTATCGATGTCCATACCCCAGTCGATGAGCGTGTAAGCGACAGCAAGCGGGTGAATGATGAACGGCTCGCCGCTGCGCCGCTTCTGGTCCTTGTGAGCATTGGTTGCAAAATCTATGGCGTGCGTAAGTTCAAGGAGCTGATTTTCCTCATAGTGGGGTTTTGCATGGTCAAGGACGTCGCGTTTCCTCATTGTAGTATCCAGTATAAAGCACTCCAGAAGAATAAAAAATACAGCACGTGTTGTGCGGCGAAGCAAAGGCGCGGTAATGCTTTGCGCCTTTGCTTCGCTGCTTGTCAGTGTCCGAGAATCCGCAGGATCTCACTCGGGGCGAGCCCGTCGAGTTCTCTGGTGTCTCGGGCAACTCGTGCTCCTTCAGGGAAGTTCCATCCGTACTCGCTTCGTTCTACAATGACGAATAGGTTGGAGCCGTCGCCTTCCGGTACAGTGAGGATGGCGAGCTCGATGCCGCCGGGCAGCAGGATGGGCGACAGGGTCGCTTCCCGCATCTCACCATCGACCCGCACTTCAACCGGGAACAACGACGGGTCCGCCGTCCGCAGGCACGCCAGGAAGAGCGCGACGCGGAATGCCAGGTCAAGTGTGTGTTTCCTGGGAACGGCAACAATCGGTCCGCCGCCCTCCGGAAATACCCGAGGAGGCATTTGCCTTCTCCCTTCTCTGTAAAAGAACTGACAAATATACTATGCGTTCTAAGCAAGCAGTTGTCAACGTTTTACAATAAGCGAGAAGTAAGTATATAATGAATGCGAAACGCTAAAGCTTAGTTTAAAAGGAGTAGAAAATTCATGAGTCAAGTGAACGTCGCGATCAACGGATTCGGTCGCATCGGCCGTAATGCCTTTAAGATCGCATTTGAACGCAGCGACCTGAACATCGTTGCTATCAACGATCTGACAGATACAAAAACATTAGCGCACCTGCTAAAACACGACTCGTCGTACGGTACTTATCAGCACGATGTAGGCTTCGATGAAAAGGGAATCATCGTGGACGGCAAGCATATCGCGGTGCTTGCCGAGAAAGACCCGGCGACGCTACCATGGCGTGACCACAACGTTGACGTAGTTATTGAAAGTACGGGCTTTTTCGTTAAGCCGGAACTGGCGCGCGCACATATCGACGGCGGTGGCGCTAAAAAGGTCGTTATTTCTGCTCCGGCTAAAGGTGATGGTGCCGACACGATTGTACTTGGCGTAAATGAAGACAAGATCGAAGGCTCTACCGACGTTATTAGTAACGCCAGCTGTACGACCAACTGTATTACGCCGGTGATGGCGGTACTTGAAAGCCACTTCGGTATTGAAAAAGCCATGATGACCACCGTTCATAGCTACACCGCCAGTCAGCGGCTCCAAGACGCTCCGGCAAAAGATCTGCGCGAAGCTCGTGCGGCTGCGGAAAACATCGTTCCTACGACTACCGGCGCCTCTATTGCCGCAGCCAAGGCGTTGCCAGCGCTTGAGAACAAGTTCGGCGGCCTAAGCGTGCGCGTTCCTACCCCTGTGGTAAGCATGAGTGACTTTGTCGTGCTGGTCAAGCGCGATACGACGGTAGACGAGATCAACACCGTGTTCAAGGAAGCGGCGCAGCAGCCGTTTTACCAAGGGATTCTGGATGTTACCGAGGAGGAGCTCGTGTCGAGCGACTACAAGGGCAATAGTCACAGCGCTACGGTAGACCTGAAACTCACGAACGTTGTGGGCGGTAATCTCATCAAGGTTGTTGCCTGGTATGACAATGAGTGGGGCTACAGCAACCGCCTGGTCGAGCTTGTTGCCGACGCCGGCCGCGCTCTTCAATAAAAACATAGGAGCAAAAGCATCTCGCAAAATCCTGCGGGGTGCTTTTGTTTTATGATAAAAATGCTTATACTTAAATCATGAAGATATACCTAGGAGCTGACCACCAGGGGTTTGCTTTAAAACAGCAGATTTTTGCCTACCTGGCAAAACATGGATATGAAGTTGAAGACGTGAGTGGCAAAGAACTCGACCCGAATGATGATTTTCCGGAATTCGCCCAGATGGCGGCGCTCAAGGTGCTTGGCGACGAAGATAATGATGCGCGCGCAATCCTTATCTGCGGAGGCGGACAAGGAATGTGCATGGCGGCCAATCGCTTCCGTGGGATTCGCGCGAGTGTGATCTGGGATGCTTACGAGGCCAGAATGACCCGCAACGACAACGACAGTAATGTACTGTGTCTCCCGTCACGTGTGTTGCAAAACGATGAAAAAGGCTGGAAAGACATCATTGATACGTGGCTTACGACGCCATTTGCTGCCGCTGCCAGGTATAAACGGCGCAACGCGCAGATTGACGAGCTCTAGACGATGAGTGTGATAGCCGCAGCGATACTTGCCGAAACGCCGGAAGATTACAAGGAGAAAATTGAGCGCATTCATACGATTGTCGATCATATCCATGTTGATATTTGTGACGGTGAATTTGCGCCTACGTTTACGGTCGGCGCCGCGCAGGTCTGGTGGCCGCAGGAGTGGACTGCCTCTATCCATGCGATGGTGGCGCGCCCAAGCGAACACCTCGAAACGCTCATCAGTCTCAAACCGCATATGATTATTTTTCATGCTGAGGTGAACGAAGATATCGTACCGGTTCTGCAGCATGTCAAAAAATTCGGCATAAAAGCTGGTGTGGCGCTACTGCGTTCGACCGTACCGAATACGGTGGCCCCAGTTATCGAAGAAGCGGATCACGTGATGATTTTTACGGGAGATCTGGGTAAGTACGGCGGCACGGCTAGCCTGATTCAGTTGGAAAAAATTCGCCTGATAAAACAGATCAACAAAAACGTTGAAATCGGCTGGGACGGTGGAGTGACCATCGAAAACGCCTACACGCTAGCCCAGGGGGGCGTTGATGTGCTGAATGTCGGAGGGACACTGGCAAAGGCGGAAGATCCCCAGGCGGTATACACGGCGCTCGTCAACGAAATCAATAAGCACGGTGTTATCTAAAGTCGAGCGAATTTGACGTATTATTTCCTTTCACGTCGTGATACATTAGAATGTAGAACATAAGCACTTCCGGGAGGGTTACTGATACAAGTGGGTGGAAAACTAACAATCACACAGCTCGAACAAAAGGCGAATGACATTCGCAAAGACATCATTCGCATGCTAGAAGAAGCTGGCAGCGGGCATAGCGCGGGCCCACTTGATCTTGCCGACATTGTGACGGCGCTCTATTTCAATATCATGAATATCGATCCCAACAAGCCGGAATGGTCTGAACGTGATCTCTTTTTCCTCAGTAACGGCCACACGGTTCCTGTGCAGTATGCGGCGCTTGCTGAGCGCGGCTATTTCCCGCTGGAAGAGTTGCAGACGCTTCGTAAGCTAGGCAGCCGCCTGCAAGGTCACCCGGAGCGTACCAAGCTCCCCGGCCTAGAAAACACCAGCGGCCCTCTCGGGAGTGGTCTTAGCCAGGCGGCGGGCGTTGCTTACAGCTTGCAGTACCTCGATAATGCCAAGCACCGCTGGGTATATGTGGTGACGGGTGACGGCGAACTTGATGAAGGTAACATTTGGGAAGCCGCGATGTTTGCCGGCAAATATAAGCTGAGTCAGCTAATTGTATTTATAGACCGCAATAATATACAGATTGACGGCACGACCGACGACGTTATGCCGCTTGAGGATCTTCGCGGTAAGTGGGAGAGCTTCGGCTGGCACGTCCAGGAAATCGATGGGCACAATATTGAAAGCGTGATTGATGCTGCCAGTATGGCACGGGCAATCAGTAACAAGCCGAGTATTATTATTTCGCACACAATTCCGGGCAAAGGTGTCGACTTTATGGAGTACGACTACCACTGGCACGGTGCGCCGCCGAATAGTGAGCAGGCCAAAGACGCGTTGGAAAAACTGCGCACGCTTGACGGTAAGATTACACACGAAGGGATGGCGTAATGACCTCATTTCCACTCAATTCAGAACTATACAATGATGATGTAAAACAGGAGCCAATCCGAGCAGGCTTTGGCCGCGGCTTAAAGGTTGCCGGTGAAGCGAACGATAAGATCGTTGCGCTTTGTGCCGACCTCACCGATAGCACGAAGATGTCTGATTTTAAGGCGGCTTTTCCTGAGCGCTTTATCGAAATGGGTATCGCCGAGCAGAACCTTGTAACGGTAGCCAGCGGTTTGGCACGTGCCGGTAAGATTCCGTTTACTAGCAGTTATGCGGCGTTCAGTCCTGGTCGCAACTGGGAGCAGATCCGCACGACTATCGCGCTCAATGACCAGCCGGTCAAAATTGTCGGCTCACACGCCGGAATCAGTGTCGGTCCGGATGGCGCGACACACCAGATGCTTGAGGACCTTGCATTGATGCGTGTGCTTCCAAATATGGTCGTACTTGCGCCGGGCGATAGTATCGAAGCCGAAAAAGCCACGCGCGCCATCGCCGAAAATGGCAAGCCAAGCTACATGCGCCTCGCTCGCGAGAAAACGCCAATTTTCAGCACGGACGAATCGCCGTTTGAGATCGGTAAAGCATACGTGCTTCGTGAAGGTCACGACATTACACTGCTTGGCACTGGTACGATGACCTATCATCTTTTGGTCGCGGCGAAAATGTTGGAGGAACGAGGCGTGCAGGCGGAAGTTGTGCACGTGCCGACCGTTAAACCGCTCGACGAAGAGACGATCCTTGCAAGCATCCGCAAAACCGGGCGGGCGCTGACTGCCGAAGAGGCGCAAATGAACGGCGGCTTTGGTGGCGCGATTGCTGAGCTTCTGGGCGATAAGCTGCCGACACCTCTGCGGCGCATCGGCATGAAAGACCGCTTCGGTGAAAGCGGCGAACCGGCCGAGCTTATGAAACACTTCGGATTCGATGGGGTTTCGGTGGCCGATCAAGCGGCGCAGTTTATTAGCGAAGTGCCACGTTATCATCAAGGGTTTTAAGGAGAAATTATGAGCCTATCAATCAAACAGATCCGAGACAACACGGTCCGTGCACGCCACCTTATGCAGCGTTCGCGTTCCCAGCATTTTGCAGTCGGAGCGTTCAATATCGACAACCAGGAGACTTTGATTGCTGTTTCAAAAGCCGCACAAAAGCTCCAATCGCCAGTGCTCGTAGAGGTGAGTCATGGTGAAGTGGAGGCGATTGGCCTGGATAACATCCGTGATATGGTAGACAACTACCGAGCCGAATACGGAGTTGAAATGTACATCAATCTCGATCACAGTCCGACGGTCGAAGCCTGTAAACGCGCCATTGACGCCGGATTTGAGTTTATTCACATCGATATTTCTCAGGCAAACCACGACGCGACGCACGAGGAGATCGTGGCAAAAACCCGTGAAGTCGTAGAGTACGCCAAATTTACCGGCGCGTTGGTGGAGGCTGAGCCGCACTACTTCGGCGGATCGTCCAATCTCCACACCGAAGATATCGACTACGAAGAAATCAAGAAGACGTTCAGTACGCCAGAGGGAACAAAAGAGTTCGTTGAGGCTACGGGAATCGATACGTTTGCAGCAGCTGTGGGGAATCTTCACGGTAAATACCCGGTGCCAAAAGAGCTTGACCTTGAACTTTTGCAGCGTATCCGCGACGCGATTGATTGCCAGATTAGCCTGCATGGCGGGAGCGGTACGCCGCTGCACTTCTTTGAGGATGCGGCGAAAATCGGTGTGAGCAAAATCAACATCAACAGTGATATGCGATATGTCTTTCGCAAAACACTTGAAAAAGTTCTCGCTGAACACCCGGATGAGTATGCCATCGTTAAGCTGATGCCGGAAGTCTACGGGGCTGTTCAGGCAGTAGTTGAAGAGAAGATCCAGGCCTTTGGGAGTGCCGGAAAGGCTGTCGTTTAGGGCGTACCGTTATGACGATGAAAAAACCGACAATGCTCGCCATTGGAAAAGCATCGCAGGATGTTTTTCTACGAAGCAGCAAAGATTTTCAGCCGTACAAACATAAGGGTGTGCAATATGAAGAATTGCCGCTTGGCAAAAAAATCCACGTCGACGATATTTTCTTCACCACAGGTGGTAACGCCACGAATGTCGCCGTAACGTTCGCACGGCAAGATCTGCATAGCAAGTATGCGTGGACACTTGGTACCGACGTCATAAGCCAGGCGATTTTAAAAGCGCTCGACGATGAGGGTGTCGATACGACCGGTGTATTGCATGACCCCGACTATCATGCCAGCTACTCGACAATTCTGTTGGCGCCCACGGGCGAGCGTACGGTGCTTAACTACAAGGGAACGACACTTAAAGGTCACACATCCCCCTTTGAACTTGTGTTTATGGAAGATGCCGATTGGCTGTACCTTTCGTCGATCAACGACATGCCGCTGCTGGATAAAATTGTGAGCAAGGCCGAAAAGTCCGGTGTGAAAGTAATGATGAATCCGTCGGGTATCGAGCTGAGCGAGCCGCAGAAGCTGAAGTCTATCCTTGAAGATGTCGAGGTCATTTCGCTTAACAAAGAGGAGGCGCAGGAATTGGTTGAGGGTCAGACATTGGAAGAGCTGGTTCGCCATCTGACACACTACTGTCCGGTCGTCATTGTGTCGGACGGACCAAACGGCGTGATGGCTACGGATTCTAAAACGATTGTCCGTGCCGGAATGTATGAAGACGTGCCGGTTGTAGATCGCACGGGGGCTGGCGATGCGTTTGGGTCCGGCTTTTTAAGCCAGTGGGCGCTCGGAAAGTCCCTAAAAGAGTCGATTATCTTTGCAAGCGCTAACTCCACGTCGGTGGTGACGCAAATCGGCGCCAAGGCGGGTATTCTGCACGCAAATGCCAAGCTCCACGAAATGCCGCTCCACGAAAAGCCGTTTTAGTACCCAAGCATAAGCATGATATACTGGAAATCAGACAGAACAAAAGAGGAAAACTGACACATGGCAAAATTTCTACGCGACCTACTCGATGCTGAAGAGCCGATTTTTTCGCAATCATTAGTACAACTTGAACGCGCAAGCGGACAGCAGGGTGCTGATGCCCGCTTAATCGGTGATATTACCGAGAAAGCGCATGCCAGTATGCGTGCTCTTGGGCTTGATCCCGCAAATACCACCGGCAAAGAGCTGTACCGCGCACTTGATGCGCGCGTAGCTGCCGACAATGCACGCGTGGCAAAGATTATCGGCGCCGACGACCCGGAAGATGTCCGAAAAGCAATTCCGCACATGGTAAAGGCGGCCGAGGGCGTGAAGTTCAACCGCAAGGTGTTTGTGTTGAAGCACGACAAAGCAAAAGACCTCCTGCGCCAAATGCCACCGCAGAACCTCATGGAAAAATTGGGATACAGCAATGTAGAAGATATGTTCAAAGGTGAGGACTTCGATGAAATCTATCCGGCCCTGCGTTTTTCTGAAGGTGGTGAATGGCTGAATAAATACAACGAACTATTCAAGACAATCACGCCCGACGATTACGAAGAACGAGATATTCGCATCGTGGTCATGGACCATGACAAATACGTCGACATGGCGACGCATTTCGTGGAGAAAAAGCTGCATAATATTACCCATACGAAAGAGATGGGCATTATCGTGGTCGTTCCAATGCACGCCGAGCGCATGCGCGGCCTTATGCTAAAAAGTCTGCCGCTGCTGTTGCACTACATGAATGAAGTCAAACTGTACTCGACTTTCTTCAAGTTAAAAAGCAAGGGCAAGAATTTCGGCGAGACGGTAGTAAATACACTGATTGCCGATCCGGGCAATGCCAGTCAAATGGCGGGGCAGTTCATTCACTGGCGCGTGATTCAGCGCTACTTTGGTAAGCTGAAAGACGAATCGCATCTGGAGGCGTTCGAACCGCACGTTCAGCCGGAAGATTTGCACTGGCGCCGCGCCGAAGATTTGCTATATCAGATTGACCCTGAGCTGGAGTTCTGGAAAGACCGTGACTATGTGGGCTTAAGCTTCGGCGAGGCTACTCCAGTTGCCTTTAATTTGTTTGACGTTAGCTTCGCATATTCAAACGGTGAGCCGTACGAAAGTCGCTATGTCTATCACTTCCGTGAAAGCCTGTGGAACGAAATTTTTGCGCGGTACATGGGGCTTGGCAACCTTGAGCAGCAGGTATTGCAACAGCTTGATAATGATATGGTAGCGCCCGAAAAATTGAAGGTGGAGAAATAATATGCGATATCAGATTTGTGTGTCGGGCGCAGCGAGTGGTGATACGGTCCATACGTCGCATCAGCTTGCATATGATCTTGGTCAGGCTATCGCACAGTCGGGCAAGACGCTTCTTACTGGCGCAACTGTTGGACTGCCGCATTATGCGGCTATGGGATTCATGAGCGTGCCGGATTCTAAGGGAGTTTCTGTAGGATTCTCACCGGCTACGTCGTTCCGTGAACATGTGGCAACCTACCGGCTGCCAACTAGAGAGTTCGATTACATCAACTTTACGGGTATGGAGTATGTTGGCCGTGACGTGCACCTTGTTCGGAGCTGCGACGGCATCATCACGGTCGGCGGACGCATGGGAAGCCTGCATGAGCTTTCTACTGCGCTGGAGAGCCGTAAGGTATGCGGCATTTTGCTTGGGAGCGGAGGCCTGGCCGATTACGCTCATACGCTGCTTGATCATATTGAGGCACCGGGTGCCAAGGATGTCATTTTCGACACCGACCCGAAGCGACTAGTGCAAAAAGTGGTTGACGCACTCGATAAGAAATATGCCGACTTTACAGACGATGGCACTGACAGTTTCCTAAGTGCAAAACGTTCAGGAAGGGGGTAAAACCAACATGGCATTGAAGAGGGAATCCGGCAGTCTTGTAGCCGTTATTGTTGTCATACTTTTCATTGCGCTTATGGCCGCGCTGGGGATTATTTTTTACCAGAATTTCATCACCCGCCCGCAGCAAAACAACGCCAAGCAAGACACGCCGGAGTCAAAGAGCAGTCGTCAGCAAAAAACAGCGCGCATCGCCTTCAATAACACCATCTATGCGATAGACTACCCCGACAGTGGCTGGACGCTCGATACAAAGGCGCAAAATTCAGGAAGCTACGCCTCGCTTACGACTTCGGATAATAAGGTGCAGGTGCATTTGGAAATCGCTCCAACGCAGGCAAACGATATCTGTAGTCCAGCCGACGGTTTGCTGGTAAGCGACTACAAGGTATCTCCGGGTCCTGTGGTTACAAGGCTGACCGACAAGCCGCTCTACCTCGTGGAGGCTTTGACCGACGCGAAAGGAGGTGGCTACCAGTACGTTATCGGCTTGATTCCGGATGGCGGTGAAACACATGCTTCGGTTGGGGTGTCCCATTGTGAGGTTGTCTCTGTGGGCATGGCTTCCCGGCCGATTGTGGGAGATACTGGGCTGGCGCAGCCAGGAATATTGGCGAGTATTATCTTTCCGGAACTACCGAGAGGTACCCAAAAAGCGGCCGCGGACATGCAGACCATCAAAGATCTTATGAATACAGAGGATTACAAGACAGCCGTTAAGATACTCGAGTCGGCGCGCAAAGAGTAGTATACTGGTAAGGATGAGCCAGAAGTTTCAACTCGAGACGAAATACCAGCCGACCGGCGATCAGCCAAGCGCGATCGCGCAGCTTATTGATGGTCTCGAAAATGGTGAGCGTGAACAGACGCTGCTTGGTGTAACGGGTTCGGGTAAGACATTTACCATGGCGAATATCATTCAAAACCGCCAGGTACCAACGCTTGTTTTGGCGCACAATAAAACACTCGCCGCCCAGCTGTACAGCGAGTTCAAAGCGTTTTTCCCGAATAACGAAGTTCACTATTTTGTCAGTTACTTCGATTATTACCAGCCTGAGGCATACATCTCGAGCAGCGATACGTACATCGAAAAAGACAGTAAAATCAACGATGAAATCGACCGTCTGCGCCACGCGGCAACCAGCGCGCTTTTAACTCGCCGCGACGTGATTATCGTGGCAAGTGTCAGCTGTATTTATGGCATTGGCTCGCCGGATGATTATGCGGAGATGTCAATCAAAGTAACAAGAGGTGAGCGCCGCCAGCAGGATAAATTCGTCCGGTTGCTTACTGACATTCAATACCAGAGAAACGACATTGATTTTCACCGTGGAACGTTCCGCGTGAAGGGCGACGTGGTTGATATATTTCCGGCCGGGCAGGACGTGGCATATCGCATTGAGTTTTTTGGCGATGAGGTTGATCGTATCACGCAGATCGATCCACTGACCGGCGAGATTCTCGGCGAACCGGCTAGCTGTACAATTTTCCCGAGCAGTCACTACGTAACGCCAAAACAAAAATTGGAGCATGCCATCGAAGGCATCAAAAAAGAATTCGAAGAGCGCGTGGAGTGGTTTGAAAAACACAATAAGCTGCTTGAAGCGCAGCGCCTTTCCCAGCGCACGAAATATGACATCGAAATGCTGGAAGAAACAGGTTTCGTGAAGGGAATCGAAAACTATTCGCGCTATCTCACTAATCGTGAGCCGGGCCAGCAGCCGGCGACGCTGCTTGACTACTTCCCGGATGATTTTTTGCTGCTCGTCGATGAAAGTCACCAGAGTCTACCGCAGGTGCGCGGCATGTACAATGGCGACCGGGCGCGAAAAGAGGTGCTGGTTGAGTATGGCTTCCGTCTTCCAAGTGCGCTCGATAACCGGCCGCTGACATTCGCGGAATTTGACGGCCACATCAACCAGGCGGTGTACGTCTCGGCGACACCCGGCGATTATGAGCTGAGTCACAGCCCGGAACCTGCTCAGCAGATTATCCGCCCGACGGGGCTGCTTGACCCAGAAATTATCATCCGGCCGACCGAAGGTCAGGTGGATGATCTGATTGCAGAAATCCGCGACCGGATTGAGAAACATCAGCGCGTGCTTGTGACGACGCTGACAAAACGCATGGCGGAAGACCTTTCGACCTATCTTCAGGAGCTTGGTATTAAAACGGCGTATATTCACAGCGATGTTGATACGCTGGAGCGCGGCGATATTTTGAAAGACCTGCGCACTGGCGTGTACGACGTGCTTGTAGGAATCAACCTGCTGCGTGAAGGTCTGGACCTTCCGGAAGTGAGCATGGTGGCCATCATGGATGCCGACAAAGAAGGATTTTTGCGTTCGGAAAGCGCGTTGATCCAGACGATTGGACGTGCTGCGCGCCATCAGGAAGGCAAGGTATTTATGTATGCTGACAGCGTGACGCGTTCGATGAAGGCCGCCATAGACGAAACCAATCGCCGCCGCGGCATTCAGCAGGCATACAACGCCGAGCATGACATTACGCCGACGAGCATTGCAAAAGAGGTAGGCGAGGGACTTCGGGCGATCATTCCCGACAAAGAAAAGGACAAAGCTAAGAAGCTTGATCTCCGCAAAATTCCAAAAGACGAATACGCATCGCTCGTAAAAGAACTGACGAGCCAGATGGAACTTGCCAGCGCCAACCTGGAATTTGAAAAAGCAGCCGAGCTGCGCGATACGATAGCGGACATAAAGTCGAAAATGTGATGAGTATCAAACTTGCATCATGGAACGTCGAGGCGCGGCTTAGTGGCTACAAAAAACACGGTCGGGGAAGCGCGGAGCATATTTTAAGTGGAATTGTCCGGCTTGATGCGGACGTTCTGGTGCTACTTGAGGCGTATATGGACGCGCTTGCGCCCGGCGTAGATGAGCAGCTGCGAAAACTCGGCTATAAGATTTTTGAGACGCCATATGGAGACTATGGCCGTGAAACCGAAAAATATATGAACGGACATATGCATCTTCGAGTGTTGAGTCGGATTCCTGCTATCCGGTACGAAATTATCCGTCCGGCCGACGTTCGGAATCTCCTGGTACTGTATGTGCGCGATCCGGAGACGGGTAAGGAGACGAGAATCATCGCTGCTCATCTTGAAGATCGTTCGGAGGCGGACCGTCTGAAACAGGTTGAAGAGCTCGTAAAATTCATTACGTCATCGGATGTACCGACAATTATGCTCGGCGATTTTAACGCAATGTGGCATAGGGGGCGAGCATGCCTGTTGAGTAGCGGCTGGGTGCGAGGAGTGGCAAAGATTATTCCGCATGAAGACCTTCGTTACGCACTCGAGCGTGCCACTGAAATGGCCATGGGGACGACACTCAGTATCCTCACGGAGAGAACCGGCCTGCGGGAGGCTGACCCTAAAATCCGACCTACAGCAACGCCAAAGATGCGCGGAATGGAATGGATGCCGAGTATTCGACTGATTCAAATTGATCATATGCTCATCTCGCCAGGGGTGATTGCACGTGACTTTACGATTGGAAAGGATGGCGGCTCGGATCATCGGTCGATCTCGGCAGTTGTAGAATAGATTGCCCAACAGGGGACAGGCAAGTGGGTGCGGCTTGGTCGGGACTCTTGCTTTTTCGCGCTGCTTGTGCTATTATAAAAAACATTGCATTCCATGAATGTCGAGCCTCTTTCAAAGATGCGCGCACCACGTAAACGCTACCAGGAGTAGCCGGCGCCACCACCGAAATATCCTCTCGCTGTTCTCTCAAGACTTAATGTCTTTATGTCTGCATACAGCTATTAATTTGAATAACGAAAGGGTTATTATTTCTTATGGCATTTCAACCAAGGCGCAACGGGCGCCCAAACCAATCACGCAGCTTCGGTGGAAACCGCGGCGGCGGACGTCGTGGCGGCGGTAATCGCGGCCCGGCTAAAAAGTACATCCACCCGTCGAAGTTTATTAACAAAGCGGTAACCAAGGCCGAAGAAGTCGTCTATGAGCCGAAGCACAAATTTGCTGATTTTCCGTTCGGCGCACAGCTACATCACAATATTGCCAGCAAGGGCTATGAAACGCCAAGTGCCATTCAAGACCAGGCGATTCCACCAATTATCGAAGGTCGCGACGTTATCGGTCTGGCAAACACCGGTACGGGCAAAACCGCAGCCTTTCTGCTTCCTATTATCGAGCGTCAGAGCGGTATCACGCTTCGTCCAAGCGTGCTGATCATTGCTCCGACCCGCGAGTTGGCGCAGCAGATTGACGAGCAGTTCCGGATTTTTGCCAAAGGTCTCGGGCTTTACTCGACGCTCATTGTTGGCGGTGTTAATGTTGATCGCCAGATCCGCGATCTTAAACGCCGTCCACATTTTATTATCGGGACGCCGGGCCGTATCAAAGACTTGATGCAGCGCCGCGTGTTGCAGATGAAAAACATGACGACGCTTGTGCTCGACGAAGCCGACCGCATGCTCGACATGGGCTTTTTGCCAGACATTCGCCAAATTATCGGCGAAATGCCGCGCGAGCGCCAGACGCTTTTCTTCAGCGCAACCATTACGCCCGAGATCTCGGCTCTCATCACTACTTTCCTAAATGATCCTGTGACCGTTTCTGTCCGTACGACTGAAACCAGCGACCACGTTGAGCAGGATGTAATCGAAGCGCGTGACAAAGCGCACAAGCTCGAGCTTCTCACGGAAATGCTAAGCCGTCCGGACGAATATGAAAAAGTACTCGTCTTCGGTGAAACGAAATTCGGCGTTCAGCGCCTGAGCGATCATCTGGATAACAGCGGCATTCCGTCAGCCGCAATTCATGGCAACAAAAACCAATCGCAACGTCAGCGCGCGCTCAAACAGTTTAAGGATGAACGCGTTCGCGTACTGGTAGCCACGGACGTCGCGGCCCGTGGTCTCGACATCCCAAATGTCACGCATGTGATCAACTTCGACACGCCGCAAACCTACGAAGACTACGTTCACCGTATTGGCCGAACCGGTCGTGGCGGCGCCAGCGGACGGGCGCATACGTTTATTGAAACCCGTTAGTTGGCTTCAAGCAGCGGCAAGAGTTTTTCAAGATATGGATCGATAGTACCTCGGTCCATATCTTTTATTTTCATCCAGGTGAAATCCTGGTGTTCGTCGCTCAGTGTCGGCTGTCCGTCGCCCTCTGCGATGTAGGTGAGGCGAACGACATGGAGATCTTTGGACGGTACGAAGATATCCTGCGAGCCGATGATTTTTGGTTCTCCTACAATAGAAAGTCCGGTTTCTTCCTGAACTTCACGCGTGAGCGCTTCCATGAGCGGCTCTTCCGGTTCTATTCGCCCGCCTGGAATGTCCCAGTGGATTTTTTCATCGGTATCCATGATGGCGGCGCGCTTTAAGAATAAAAACTCGCCCGACTTATTTTGCAAAAGTACCTTAACTCCGACTTGTAATTTCATAGGGAAAGTATACCATAAGCGCTAGCGCAAAAAATATTCTTCGTGCTAAGATATTACCTATGGCAAACATGGTAGAAGTAAAGAATCTAAAGAAGCGGTACGGCGACAAACAGGCGGTCGACGGCATCAGCTTTGAAGTGAAAAAGGGCGAGATATTCGGCATTTTGGGGCCGAATGGCGCGGGTAAAACAACCACGCTTGAAATGATGGAGACGCTCCGCGAGATCGATAGCGGCTCGGTGAAGATCGACGGCATCGACGTGGCGAAGCAGCCGCAGAAAATTAAATATCTGATCGGCGTGCAGCCGCAGACGCCGGCGTTTCAGGATAAAACCAAACTGATCGAGGTGGTGGAGATGTTCGCTGCGGCCTATGGCGAGCGGGTTGATCCAATGCAATTCCTGTGCGACGTTGAGCTTGAGGAGAAGGCAAACAGCTACGTCGAGTCGCTTTCCGGCGGCCAGAAGCAGCGGCTCAGCATTACGACGGCGCTTGTTCACGGGCCGAAGGTGTTTTTCCTCGACGAGCCGACGACAGGCCTTGACCCGCAGGCTCGCCGCCACTTGTGGGAGCTGATCGAAAAAGTACGCGACAAAGGTATCAGCGTTATCATGACGACTCACTACATGGATGAAGCTGAGATTCTGTGTGATCGCATCGCCGTGATGGACGAGGGAAAAATCGTAGCGCTCGACACACCGAAAAACCTCATCAAGCAGCTGCTTAAGCGTGGATTTACGAAAGAACAGCATGTTGAACAGGCCAACCTGGAAGACGTGTTCATTGATCTTACTGGCAAGGCGCTAAGGGACGGACAATAATATGAAACGATCATTTTTTACAGTACTGACATTCGTTAAAATCAACACGCGGCGCTTTTTCCGTGATAAACTGGCGCTATTTTTCACGATTGGTTTCCCGCTGATTTTCCTGTTCGTGTTCGGCAGCCTTAACAGCGGAAGCGGCAACGTGTCATTCAAAGTGGCGGTCATCAATCAGTCGGACAGCTCGTTTGCAAAAGATTTTGTAAAGAGCGCGGGCGACAGCAAAGTATTGAAAGTTGACAAAGACGTGACAACGCTTGATGCGGCAAAGGATAAGATGAGCCGGTCCGAACTTGATGCGGCTATCGTATTGCCGAAAGATTTCGGTAACGTGCAGCAGGGCGCGAAGTATCCGAGCGGCCAGGCGCAAGTTGTCTATACGCAGAACAATGCACAGTCGGGCCAGGCGCTCGGCAGTATTCTTGCCGCGCAGTTCAAGGGGATCAATGCGAAATTCGTTAAAAGCGAAACGCCGTTTACGGTAACTAGCAAGGAGCTGAATGAGCGAAGTTTGTCAGCCTTTGATTATACGTTCGCGGGGCTGCTGGGGTTTGCTATCATTGGTATGGGTATCTTCGGACCGGTCAACGTCTTTCCGGAACTGAAAAAGATGGGAATTCTGCGACGCCTCAGCACGACTCCGCTAAAAGTATGGCAGTATTTCCTGTCGACTATGATCGGACAGGCGATTATCGGTCTCTTGTCGCTTGCGACTATGTTTGTCGTAGCGATTCTGGTATTTCATTTGCAGGTCGTGGGTAACTACTTTGAGCTCGGTGCATTCTTGGTGCTTGGCATTACTACTATTCTGGGTATCGGGCTTGCGCTTGGCGGCTGGGCACGAAACGAACGCCAAGCTGCGCCGCTCAGCAACATCATCGTGTTTCCAATGATGTTCCTCTCGGGCACGTTTTTTCCGCGCTACCTCATGCCGGATTGGCTGCAACATCTTTCGGCGTTTCTACCGCTTACGCCGATTATTGATGGTATCCGCTTGATCGCTACCGAAGGCAAGCACTTCGTAGACATTCTGCCACAGCTCGGCATGATCGGCGCCTGGATGATTGTCATTTACTTCATCGCTTTTCGTGTATTCCGCTGGGAATAATATTTTAAGCGTCAAAAAGCCCGCCTTTTCAGCGGGCTTTTTGTATGTAAGGAAGGTGTAATTTTCGTTTTCGTCGGGTATAATAGTTTTATGACACAGATTTCTCGCGATGATGTGCAACATCTTGCACAGCTCAGTAGTTTGCAGCTTACCGACAGCGAAACCGACGATCTACAAAAAGATCTCGGTAATATTTTAAAATATGTGGAGCAACTTGGCGAACTGGACACGACCGGCGTCGAGCCGACCTACCAGGTGACGGATCTTGAGAATGTTTGGCGCGATGACAGCGTTATCGACGATCACGTCAGCCGCGAGCAGCTGCTTGCTTTGTCACCGGAGTCTCTTGATCATCAAGTGAAAGTGCCAAAGGTACTATAATGGGCCACATCCAAACGATCACGGCGAGTATTAAAAGTGGTGCAAGCTCCGCCCGGCAACAGGTTGAGCTGGCCTTGCAAAAGGCAAAAGAAAACGAAGACTACAACGCGTTTTTGAGCCTTGCCATCGAACGCGCCCTGCAGCGGGCCGATGATATTGACACGCGCATTAAGCTGGGCGAAGAGGTTGGCGTACTCGCCGGTGTGCCTTTTGTTGCTAAGGATAATTTCCTGACATTTGGCGCGCCAACGACTGCTGCTAGCAAGATTCTTGAGAAGTTTGAGGCGCCAGTTCAGGCAACGGCGATTGAAAAACTGGAGGCTGCTGGAGCGATCTGCATCGGCAAGGCCAATCTCGATGCGTTCGCACATGGTGGTAGCACAGAGAACTCGGCATTTGGCCCGACTAAAAACGCCATCGATAAAACGAAAGTCGCAGGCGGCAGCAGCGGCGGCTCGGCCGTAGCAACAGCGCTCGGTATCGTGCCGTTTGCACTTGGTACGGATACCGGCGGTTCAATCCGCCAGCCTGCTAGCTTCAATGGCGTTGTTGGGGTGAAGCCAACGTATGGCGCCGTGAGCCGCTACGGTGTCGTGGCGATGGCAAGCAGCACCGATTGTATCGGCTGCTTTACAAAAGACGCTGCCGATGCTGAACTGGTAATGAGCGTCATGAGCGGACGCGACGTCCACGATATGACAACTTTACCGGATTTCTTCAAGCCTCAGAATACAGCAAAACCCGCTCAAAAAATCGGTATTATCAAAGAAACGATGAGCGAAGACGTTGATGATGAGGTTCGTGCGAAAGTAAACGAGTACACAGAAAGACTTCGTGCGGCGGGTCACACGGTTGAAGAAGTAAGCTTGCCGATGGTAAAGTACGCTCTTGCCGCGTATTACATCATTGTGCCGGCAGAGGTGAGTAGCAACCTTGCCCGGTATGACGGCATACGCTACGGACATCGTACAGAAGGTGCTGCAACACTTGGAGAAGTCTACGGCAAGTCACGGGATGAAGGATTCATGACCGAAAACAAGCGTCGGATTATGATCGGCAGCTATGTGCTTTCCAGTGGTTATTTTGACGCGTACTATCTGCAGGCGCAGAAGGCTCGCACGCTGCTTATCAATGAATACAACAAGCTTTTTGAAACGTACGACGTGCTTGTAAGTCCGACTGTTCCGACGCCGGCGTTCGGTCTGGGTGAAAACACTTCCGATCCGGTAAAAATGTATCTTACCGATATTATGACGGTTGCACCGAACCTGACGGGCATGCCATCGATCAGTGTGCCTGCCGGCGTGAACGGTGAAGGGCTACCGATTGGTGTGCAGCTTACAGGGCGGCGCAAAGCTGATGCTGCGCTGCTCTCTTTGGCACGCTCGATGGAGGAAAACTAATGGATAACGCGACTATGCTTTTTGGATTCCTGGCTGGTGTACTTGTTGTCGGGGTTTTGCTTATCGTAGTGATTGTACTGACGAAAAAAGGCGCGGCGCCGCTCTCAGTAGAAAAGTACCGGATGCGATGGCTCGCGATTGAAAAGCAACTCGACAGAAACCAGCCATCGAGCTTTTCGCTCACCGTATTGAATGCTGACAAGCTGCTCGACTCGGCATTAAAGGAGCGTGGCGTGAAAGGTGAAACGATGGGCGAACGCATGAAGACCGCCAAAGACACATGGACGAACGCCAACAGCGTTTGGACTGCGCATAAATTGCGGAACCAGATCGCGCATGAACCGGAAGTTCGGGTGAGCTATGACGACGCCCGTCGTGCGCTCGCCGCCTTCAAGCAGGCGTTAAAGGACGTAGGAGCTATCTGATGAGTGATGAAATTCTGAACAAGTATGATGTAACGATAGGTATCGAATGTCACGTACAACTTGCGACCGACACGAAACTTTTCAGCGGCGCCGACAACGATGCGCGCGATAAATCACCGAACAGCGTGGTGAGTCCGGTCGATTTTGCGCTGCCTGGCATGCTGCCGGTACTTAACCGTAAAGCCGTGGATCTTGCCGTTCGCGCCGGCAAAGCGCTTAACGCGAAAATCGCCAATGTCAGCCGATTCGATCGCAAGCACTATTTCTATCCGGATCTTCCAAAGGGCTATCAGACGACGCAGATGTATCACCCGATCATTTTGGCCGGCTATATTGATGCACCGCTTGATGACGGCGAAAGTGTGCGCGTACGGATTCATCACGCACACATGGAAGAAGATGCCGGCAAGCTGACACACTTTAATGATTACAGCTTGGTGGATCTTAACCGTGCTGGAACGCCACTGATTGAAATTGTCTCCGAGCCGGACATTCATTCACCCGAGGCAGCCAAGGCGTACGCGGCCGAGCTACACCGGCTTATGACCTACGCGGGCGTGACACACGGGGATCTGTACCATGGAAACATGCGCTTTGACGTGAATATTTCTGTCGCGCCGAAAGGCTCTGATACGCTGGGTACGCGCGCCGAAGTGAAGAATTTGAACTCATTTAGGAGTGTTGAAAAGGCTGCTGAGTACGAGTTCCGCCGTCAGGTAGAGCTTGTCGAGCGCGGCGAGAAGGTCGTGCAGGAAACACGCGGCTGGGACGATGACAAGCAAAAAACTAACTCCCAGCGCTCCAAAGAAGACGCGCAGGACTATCGCTACATGCCCGATGCCGACATTCCACCGATTGTGCTGAGCGACGAGGAAATTGCTGAAGTCCAAGCCGAAGTGCCGACTTTGCCGCCGGTCTACCGCGCCCAGTGGTCGGTGCTTGGTCTCGATAAATCCGTAACCGAGTCGCTGCTTGCGACCAAGGAATTTGCCGAGGTTGTCTCGCAGATCCAAGACAAAGCTGGTGACGACATCGCGAAGCGGGCCGCGCACTGGTTCTCGAGCGCGCTGGGTCATGGCGACGACGAGCAGCAGAAACAGGAGTTCGGCACTCTTTCGCCGGACGGATTTATTGAGCTTGCTGAAATGGTCGGTAAAAACGAACTGAGTTCAACGGCGGCAAAAGAAGTATTTGTAGAGCTCCTCGCAAGTGAAAAGTCAGCTCGTGAAATCGCTGAAAGCAAAAACCTGTTGCAGGTGAGTGACGAAGGCGCTATTGCCGCGATCGTAGATGAGATACTGGCTGACCCTGCCAGTACGAAATCAATTGAGGATATCAGAGAGGGTAAAGACAAAGCTATCGGCTACCTCGTGGGGCAAGTGATGAAGAAATCCCAGGGCAAGGCAAATCCGGCCTTGGCGCAAAAGCTAATACGAGAACGACTGTAACATGCGCGCCTGGCGACGAATCGAGCCAACAAAGGTAACGAAAGTAGGCTGGCGCATGGTAACGACAAAAACGTTCGTGATGCCCAACGGCGACGAGACGACGTTCGATGTGTTACACTCGGACGGCCAGGAGTTTGCATGTGTCATTGCCTTAACTCCTGAAAATAAAGTAGTCATTGCCCGTGAATTCTGCGCCGGGCCGGAGCTAGTGACCGATGAACTACCGGGTGGTTTTGTCGATAAAGATGAAGATATCGAGCAAGCGGCCAGGCGAGAGCTTCTCGAGGAAACCGGCTATAAGCCAGTTCAGATGACTTATCTAGGGAAATACCACAAAGACAAATATTTGAACGCTACCTATCACGGGTTTTTTGCAACCGGATGTGTTAAGATTGGTGAGCAAAAGCTTGAAGCCGAAGAGCACATCGATGTGATCGAGCTATCTATTGAAGAATTTCTGGCCGATGCTAAAAATGATAAGGTGACTGACCACGGCGCCATCCTGATGGCGTACGATAGACTGTTAGAACTGAAGGGGGATAAGTAAATGAATAAACCAACCAAAGCTATTATTGCCGCTGCCGGGTTTGGCACGCGTTTTTTGCCGCAAACCAAGGCCATGCCAAAGGAGATGCTCCCGCTCATCAACAAGCCGATTATCCAATATATCGTGGAAGAGCTTGTTGAGGCCGGTATAAAAGATATTATTATTGTGGGGAGTAGCAATAAGCGGGCTATCGAAGACCATTTCGATATGCCGAATGAAGATCTTTTGGCAAACCTGCGCGCTGGTGGTTCTAAAAAACAGCCGTACATTGATGAGCTTGAACGGTTATCAAATCTGGCGAACTTCATTTATGTGCGCCAAAAAGGTCCGTACGGGAACGCGACACCTTTGATGAGTGCGGCTCATCTTATTAACAAAGATGAATCGTTTATTTATACGTTCGCCGACGATTTTTTCGTAGCCACCCCGAGCCGCTTTCAGCAAATGATTGACATTTATCAGCAGCACGACGGCGCGGTGCTCTCGTGCAGAAAAGTAATCTCTGACGGCGAATACGATCGCTATGGCATTGCGGCTGGTGAAACGGTGGAGGATGGTCTTATTAAGATGTCTCACATTGTTGAAAAACCGGGAAAGGCTAACGCGCCGTCCGACCTGGCATCGGTAAGCAGCTACCTTCTTACGGGCAATTTTTTCGATTATCTTGAGGCTGCTCAGCAAGAATACGACGGCGTGGGCGAGTTTACTTTCCAGCCGATTATGCAGAAGATGATCGATGACGGGAGCAGCTACTTTGCATATGAAATCAAGGATGGCTCATACTACGACACCGGCGACAAACTTGAATACCTTAAGACAGTTATTGATTTTGGGCTTGCTCACGAGGAGCTAGGATCTGACCTCAGGGAGCATCTTCTTTCTAAGCTAAAATAACTCACGTATTTGCGAATTACCTGAAAAACCAGTTACAATAGGAAGGTAACAAGCTAATGCAAAAGGGGGTTTGTATGGGTTGGATCGGATGGATTGTACTTGGTGGGCTAGCCGGGTGGATCGCGAACATGATCATGAAAGAAGAGGGCGGGCTGTTTAAGAATATCGTTCTTGGAATCATTGGAGGTATTGTTGGCGGTGGTATCGTCCAGTTGCTCGGCGGTAGCGGCGTAAACGGCTTCAACGTATATAGCTTTATCGTCGCAGTGCTTGGCGCTGTCCTGCTTATCTGGATCGTTCGCATGATTAAAAGGTAAATGCTATAGTAAAAACAGAAACTTACATAAAATCAACATATCATGGAGGGTTTTTAGATAATGGACTGGGCGCAAATTCTGGTAATTATTCTGTCGGTGTTCCTGGCTGTATTCTTGGGGCTTGCCATAATACTCACGGCAATGCTTATCAAGGTGACGAAGCAGATTAAAACCGTCACTGGGTCGGCTCAGCACACGGCGGAGATGATCGAGCGTGCCATGGCGGGCGTTACGAAAGTTACTTCGCCGATGCTGATGATCAAGATGGTAACAAAGTTTATGAAAAAAGCTAGAAACAGCAAGGAGGGCTGAAGTGTCAAAGGGTAAATTTGCATTAGGTGCGGTAATTGGAGCGGCGGCAGGAATCGTGGCGGGGATTCTGACGGCCCCGAAGTCGGGAAAAGAAACGCGTACCGACATTAAAGAAAAGGCCGCCGAACTAAAGAATGACGCAGCCCAGCGCACGCAAAATATGAAGCATCGTGCGTCTGAAACGGCAACTGAGCTGAAAGAAAAGGCCGAGGAATATAAAGAGCGCGGCGAACGTGCGGCTAGCGGTGCTATAGATGGCGCGAAAAAGGGATTTTACGACAAGAAGTAACATGCTGCGCAGACTCATCAACAAAGCTGTTAGGAAAATTAAACGCGACAACGAGCGCGGCGCTCGCGAGAATCTTCTGGAAGAGCTATTCCACGACTTCAATCGCAATCGTTTCCAGGTGTACAAAATGAATTTCGTACGCGGTATTTTCTTTGGGCTTGGAAGCGTGCTTGGCGGTACGGTCATTATTGCGGTGCTAGCCTGGGTTTTGCACTTTTTCGTGCAGCTACCTGTAATTGGCCAGCCGATTGAAGACGCACAGCAGTCGATTCAAAAAAACAAAAAATAAGCCATATGGGCGTTGTAAACAAAACGGCTCTTCTGCGTCGCATAAACTTGTTATACTAGGAAGAGCTATGGGGGTAGAAACGAAAGAAAAGCTGGAAACGGCTACAGAGTTGAAGGTGTCTGATTATGTACACCTTCATAATCATACGCACCACAGCCTCCTTGATGGCCTGACGAAGCCGAATGAGCTCGTCGAGCTTGTAAAAGAAATGGGCATGGAGGCCGTTGCAATCACCGATCACGGTACGATGTCGGGAGTGGTTGAGTTTTACAAGGCCGCGAATGATACTGGCGTGAAGCCGATTATCGGCATGGAGGCGTACGTTGCCGCCCGTTCGCGACATGACCGCGATCCGGCGAAAGATAAGGCGCGCTACCACCTTATTCTGCTTGCAATGAACAACACTGGGTACAAGAATCTCATGCAGCTTTCTTCGAAGGCCAACCTTGAGGGGATGTATTACAAACCAAGGATCGACCACGAGCTTTTGGAGCAGTACAACGAAGGGATTATCGCGCTCTCGGCCTGTGCGAGTGGCGAAGTCGGTGAGAATTTGCGCAACGACAACTACGAAGAAGCTAAAAGGATCGCTGCCTGGTACAAATCAGTTTTTGGTGACCGTTATTACCTTGAGCTCCAAGACCACGGACACCCGGATTGTCCTGCCAAGTGGGAGGTGCAAGTCGGCATCAACAAGCATCTTGAGCGGCTTTCAGAGGAGCTTGATATTCCGTGCGTCGTAACAAGTGACGGACATTATTTGTCGCACGACGATCAGGCGTCGCACGAGATTTTGCTGTGCGTGGGAACGGGCGCGTTTCTCTCAGACGAAAAGCGTATGAGCTTGAAGGACTTTGAACTGCACGTGACGGATCCGGCCGAAGTTATCAAGCGTTGGAGTAAAACCAACCCGGAGGCCGTCGCCAATACCCGGCGGATTGCCGACCGCTGCGACGTAAAGCTTGACCTTGGCGGCATCTTGATTCCGAAGTTCCCGGTTCCTGGCGGCGAGAGCGAAAAAAGCTATCTTGATAAGCTTGTGTACCGTGGCGTGGCGCAGCGTTATCTTGGAAAAACGCAGGATGAGGCAAAGAATATGTCGAACGCGGAAATCGATGCGCTGCTCTCGGATGATGTGCGCGAGCGTCTCGATATGGAGCTCGCCGTGCTTGATAACATGGGGTATAACGGCTACTTTTTGATCGTGCAGGATTTTATCAACTGGGGGAAAGAGCGTGGTATTATTTTTGGACCGGGGCGAGGCTCGGCGGCAGGGTCGATTATTTCGTATGCACTGAACGTGACCGACCTAGACCCTTTGAAGTATGGCCTGCTCTTCGAGCGGTTTCTTAACCCCGACCGTATTAGTATGCCGGATATTGATGTCGACATTCAGGATACTCGCCGCGATGAAGTGATTCAGTATTGTTCGGATAAATATGGTGCCGATCACGTGTCTAATATCGTGACGTTCGGTAAGATGGCGGCACGCGCCGCGGTGCGCGACGTGGCCCGCGTGCTTCAGGTGCCGTACGCTGAGGCCGACCGGCTTTCCAAGATGATTCCGCCGCCGGCACAGGGACGGCATATTCCACTGAAGGTGAGCATTAAAGAAGATGTCGATCTCAAAAAAGAATACGAGACCAACCCGACAGCCAAGCAGGTGTTCGACTACGCGGTTCGTCTGGAGGGGACGATTCGTTCGCATGGCGTTCATGCCTGTGGCGTGGTGATCGCGCCGGACGATCTCGTGAAGTATTTGCCGCTTGAAATGGCGCAAAAAGGTGTTGTTTCAACTCAATTCCCGATGGGTGAGGTGGAAGAACTCGGCCTTCTTAAGATGGATTTTCTTGGTCTTTCCAACCTCACGATTATCAACAATGCGCTGCGTATCATCAAAAAAGTGTACAAAGACGAAATTGATCTTACTAAGATTCCGCTCGACGACGCGCCAACGTACGAGCTGTTTCAGCGTGGCGACACGACCGGCGTATTCCAGCTCGAGTCTGCCGGCATGAAGCGCTATCTGCGCGACCTCAAGCCGACGGCATTTGAGGATATTATCGCCATGGTGGCGCTGTACCGCCCGGGACCGATGCAGTTCATTGATAGTTTCATTAAACGAAAACACGGTCAGGAGGAGATTACCTACCTCGACAAAGGTATGGAAAACTCGCTAAAAAACACCTACGGGATCTTGGTATACCAGGAGCAGTTCATGCAGATTTCCAAAGAGTGGTGCGGCTTCACCGGCGGCCAGGCCGACACGCTGCGAAAAGCTGTCGGTAAGAAAAAGATTGACCTCATGCGCAAGATGAAGGTAGAGTTCGTGGAAGGTGCGATAAAACACGGCGGCGCGAAAAAAGAGGTAGCCGAGAAGTTCTGGGCGCAACTGGAAGAGTTTGCCAACTACTGTTTCAACAAGTCGCACGCCGCTTGTTACGGGCTTATCGCCTACTGGACGGCATATTTGAAAGCGCATTATCCGGACGCCTTTATGGCGGCACTCATGACGAGCGACCAGGATGACATTGACCGTCTGGCGATCGAAATTACCGAATGCAAGCACATGGGCATCAAGGTACTGGCACCGAACGTTAATGAGTCGTTCGTTGAGTTTGCTATCGTCCCGAATGCGAACGAGATCCGCTTCGGTATGGCTGCGGTTAAGGGTGTCGGCGTGGGTGCCGTGGAGGAGATTTTGCGAGCCCGTGAAGACGGCAAATTTACAAGCGTTGAAGATTTTGCCAAGCGGGTGAGCAATAAGAAATTCAACAAAAAAGCCTGGGAATCATTGATAAAATCCGGCGGATTCGACGAATTCGGGGACCGCTCTGACCTGCTTTTCAATCTGGAAACTATTCAGGCATACGCTAGCAAAGTCCAAAAAGAAGCACTGAGCGGCCAGACCGACCTCTTTGGCAACATGACGGACGTGGCCGGCATGCAGCCGACGATTACATTGCAGACTGCACCCACTAAATATACAGACAAGGAAAAGCTCACATGGGAGCGCGAGCTATTAGGCCTCTACATTAGCGCGCATCCGCTCGATAATTACGACGCCTATTTTGAGGAGCAGACCATTCCGCTGGCACATATGAAGCCAGAAATTGATGGAAAAAAGGCGACGGTCGGTGGAATCGTAAGCACGGTGCGGACTATCGTTACCAAGTCTGGCACGAAAATGGCCTTCGTCGGCCTTGAGGATAAGACTGGCGAGGGTGAAGTGATTGTCTTCCCGAACCTTTATGAGCAGACCGGGGCGAAATTGGTGCAGGACGCCGTGGTGCGCGTAAGCGGGAAAATCAGCGCGCGCGACCGTGATGGTAATTTGGGTGACGAAGCGAAGATGATCGCGGATGAGATAGTTGAAGTGACCGACGACGAGCTGCGAAACTACGAATCGACGGGCCGTAAAATGGAAACGCCGAAGATGAGCAGTAAAGTAAAAGCTATGCGCGTAGCCGAATTCAAGGCTAAGAAAACGGGCGGCAGCGTCAGCGCGCCGGCTTCCACGATGCCTGCGGAAAAAAAGGCGGAGCCGCCACGACCGGTCCTTGATATTCCTCCGGTGAAAAAACTGTTCGTTCACATCAAGAATCCCGACGACCATGATGCGCTTGTGCAACTTAAGCGCATTTGCGGTGAATTTGTGGGCAATACCGATATCGTGCTGGTGCTTGGTGCCGACAAAAAATCAGCTATTAAGCTGCCGTTTCGAGTGGACGGTAGCGACGATTTGATGGGATCACTGGTGAAGCAGTTCAGCGAAGACTGTGTCGTCTTAAAATAGTCGCTCGCCATTGACAACTTCATATAGCTTATGGTAATTTCGGTCATAGTGACTCGCTCGAAATCTTACCCACCACATATGAAAGTAGCCGCCAAGATCGGCCTTGGCGTATGTGCTGCTCTCGTGGCAATTGCCGCCTCTTTGCAACTTACCGGCGGCTCAGTTATTGCGCTTCGTGAAGAGAGCGTAAAGAGCGATACCAGCCGCCACGCTGACGTTGTATGATTCTTTTTTGCCCGTCATAGGGATTTCAATCAGGTCGTCGCATTCATTACGTAGATTTGCATTGATTCCCTCGACTTCCTCGCCCAAAAGTAGTGCGATTTTCTTTGGCGGCTCGTACTGTGGCAGCATAGTGGAGCGAGCATCTTGTTCTAGGCCAACGATTTTGTAACCGTCTCTTCGTAGCTGGTTAAAATCGGGAACTGCGGCGTATACGAACGGGACAATCAATTCTGCCCCTAGCGCCGTTTTATGAATCTGATCGCTTAGTTTGCGGGAGATGTGTGGAAGCCGTGTGTCGCCCGGGATGAGCGGATACGGCGTGTAACCGCTCAGGATGATTTTGGAAACGCCGAACCCTTCACTTGTGCGGAAAATCGCCCCCACGTTGTGAGTGGAGCGAATATTGTGCGCAATGACGACTATCTCCGGCATAATCTCTCGATTATACCACTATAAACTGCTCATGTTTTCTGCTATACTTACTGGCAATGGACGAAGAGAAAATTCAACAGCGCCGGCGTGAGCAAGAAGAAAAATCCACGCAACAGCGTGCGGCTATCCTGGGCTTCCCATATCTCGATACGCGCGAAATGGAACAGAGTCTGCCGCTTGCGCAGGGCATGCTTGAAGTCAAGGAGATGTATCAGGGACATATCGTTCCACTTTCTCCCGGCGGGGGTACCGAGCCGTTCCGTTTTGGTATCACCAGCCAAACTCCTCAGTCGCTGATTCAAAAGATGGCCGCCAGCTATTCGGAGCATGGCGACAACACGCAGTTTTTGCTTATCAGCGATAGTGGCTACCGGGCTTTTATGCTGCGGTTCGACCCGCCTAAGAAAATCATTTATGACGATATCGAAATTGCCAAAGAAGGTGATAGCGACACTATTGCTCAGGTGAGTAAAACGCTGAACTCTGTCGGCAGTGACCAGGTATTCAATTACCTTATAGACCAAGCGGATAAGCTGGGTGCCAGCGATATCCACATCGAAAACGAACGAACGTACATTCGTATCCGCATGCGCGTTGATGGCGCACTTCACCCTGTGGCCGAACTGGAGCGCGACCGCTACCGCATTATCATGGGCGAACTTGCTTCACGAGCCAATATTTCCACAGCATCGAATGAGTCGCAGTCCGGCCACATGCAGCGCGAAATTACTCGTGATGGCGCCACGCATCTACTTAATCTCCGTGTGGAAACGGTGCCAACAATGTACGGTCAGGATGCCGTCCTGCGTCTCTTTAACTTCGACGAGAGTCTTTTGAATCTTGATCTGCTTGGTATTCCAGACAAGCAGCGCAAGGAAATCGACGAAGTCATCAGCCATCCGCGCGGTATGGTGCTGATGGTCGGTCCGACCGGCTCTGGTAAGTCGACCACGCTTTATAGCATTCTGAATGCGCTCAATACGCCAGACCGCAAACTGATTACGCTGGAAGATCCTATCGAGTACGGCCTTACTGGCATTTCGCAGATTCCGATTAATACGACCGAAGGCCAGAGTTTTGCCGACGGACTTCGCTCGGTGCTTCGCCTCGACCCGGACGTCGTGATGATCGGTGAGATTCGCGACCAAGACACGGCCAAGACCGCCATTCAGGCTTCTATCACCGGTCACTTAGTGCTTTCAAGCTTCCACGCTAACTCTACATCGGCGGCCTTCAGCCGCATGATCGACCTTATTGGTGTTAACCCAATTTTCAGTTCTGCTATTCGGCTGCTTATTGCGCAGCGTTTGGTGCGCCGCCTCCACGACGAAACAAAGGAAGAATACGAGCCGGACGAAGCAACGAAAAAGTATGTTCGCGACGTACTTGAGGGCATCCCGGATGACATTGAAAAACCTGATCTGGAGAACTTCAAGCTCTGGAAGCCGGTGCCGAGCGATGAAGCGCCGTTTGGCTACAAAGGCCGAGTGGTTATTATGGAGCAGATGGTCGTAAACGAGAGCATCCAAAAATTCCTTCGCGGCGAGGTAGCCGACATTCACACCGAAATCATTGAAAAAGAGGCCACCAAGGGTGGTATGCTGACACTTCTGCAAGTGGGCGTACTGGCTGCGCTTCGCGGTGAGACGACGCTTGAAGAAGTCAATCGCGTCATCTAACTTACGTTTGCAAAACTAGCAATAATCAGGTATAGTTTAGCGATTATGGCACATAAAGTTGTTGCACTTGGTTTTGGAAGCTGTGATAAGCTTGCAGCGCATGTTTCCACCGAACTCTCTGAGTATTTTGATGAAGAGGTGGAGGGGTTTTCATATCGCGGGGCAAGAGCGGACTCGAAGAAATTTCAAACTGCCGTGGATGGGGCTGAGGTGATCACTGATTCCGCTGGCTTTCTGAACATGAGGGGGTTAAAGCCGAAAGAAGTCCTGGCTGTTTCAGCACCGGTTCCGGTTTTTCTTCCGCTTTTGATCGCGAAAGCGTGCATGAGCGGCTACGAGCTAATGAAGCCCGTAGACGGCGAGACACGCGAATATAAGGACTTGAAGCGAACATGCGGAGAAAATCTCGTTGCCGAGGTGAGCAGGCATCCGGTCGCAAATATGGGCCGCCTTGGCGTTATCGCTGCTTATGACTCGATTGCAATGGCGATAGCCGCAAAGGAAGAGGAAGACATAGAAACCGCCTTTCTATACAGGCGGCAGGATAGGCTCTTTCAGCCGACTGAAGCTCAGCGTAATGCAGCTTATTCTGCAGGGATCGCCATTACTACGATTGATGGCCGGCACGAGGATTTTGCCTGCGAGCCGGCGAAGACGATGGGGGCGTACGAAAGAGAGCAAAAGCTGGTTTTAGCGTAAATTTTGCGACTGGACGATAAGCTCAAAAACAGATGCGAGCGTTAACTCGATCATTGCGAAGTGTTTTTCTGGTTCGGGCATATGCGACGGTGAGTGGTCGGTTCCCGGAATGATAAGATAGTTTCCATGCTGGGCTGCTTCGAAATAGCTGTGAGGAATATTTTTTGGAATAGTCGAATCAAGCTCATGCTCTATGACGTACGTCCAGCCACTATAGTTTCTGATCGCTTCAAGGGAATCGAGGCTGCTTGCGGAACTGATCGCGCTTCTAAATTTAAGCCGATGGCCATTTGCGCGGCGGGCTTCGCACTCGGCAAATGGAAGCGTAAATTCTTCGTCCTCGTATACGGCCGGCGCGCGTAAGATGACCGCGTACGGGTTATGTTGTTCAGTAAGGAGTGCTGTGAGATAGCCACCGAAACTCGTACCGGCGACGATAATATGTTCGTAGCCCATTTTTTTCAGTGTCTCATAGGCAAAGAGCGCTTCGCCGAACTGCTGCTCGCGGGTAGTTTCCTCAAGTGGAATCGGGTGGTTGCCGTGGCCCGCGTAGTTGAGAATGGCAAGTGAAAGGCCGGTTCGCTGTGCGAGACGGACGAGCAGAGGCTCATGCTTCTCGATAGTCGAGGTCCAACCTTGTAGCCATAGCACGCAGAATTTTCGGTCGTCGTTCGGTTGCACGAGTAGCCACGGCGTCGGGTCGTTGGGAACCGGCAGATTCTCTCGAGTCAGCTTCATTAGCGGATCACTTTCGCGATTTCAGGAACGAGTAGCTCATCAAAAACGCTCGGAATGATATGTTCGGCGTCTGGTAATTTCACAAGGCTGGCGATGGCTTCGGCTGCAGCAACCTTGTGCTCATCAGTGATTTTTTTCACTCCGTTATCGAGTGCGCCGCGGAAAATGCCAGGGAAGGCTGTGGCGTTATTGACCTGGTTCGGGAAGTCGCTTCGTCCAGTAGCGATAACAGCTACGCCGGCTGCTTTGGCGACGTCCGGCATGATTTCCGGTGTTGGGTTGGCGAGCGCGAAGACGACCGGCTTTTCCGCCATTTTCGCGATGAGTTCTTCGGTGAGAAGCCCCGGCTGACTAACGCCTATGAAAATGTCGGCGTCCATGAGCGCTTCTTCGAGCGAGCCGCTAGCCGAAGAATCAACGAACTCCAATAGTGCTTTTTTCGAATCGTTTAAATCAGTCCGCGAGGCGCCAACGATGCCTTTGCTATCCACGGCCACAATCTGCGGCTGGGCGTAAAGATGCAGCAGCTTGGTAATTGCGGTGCCGGCCGCGCCCGCGCCGACGATGACAATTTTGCAATCGCTCAAGTTTTTACTCACGACTTTCATCGAGTTAATAAGCCCAGCGAGCGTCACGACGGCCGTACCGTGCTGGTCGTCGTGAAAGACGGGGATGTCGAGTTCCGCCTTGAGTCGCTCCTCGACTTCGAAACACTTCGGCGCAGAGATATCCTCGAGGTTGATGGCACCGAAACTCGGAGCGATCGCTTTAACTGTCGCTACGATTTCATCCGGCGTGTGCACATCGAGGATGATCGGAATGCTGTCGATGTCAGCGAAGTGCTTGAAAAGGAGCGCCTTGCCTTCCATGACCGGCATCGAGCCTTTCGGACCGATGTCGCCAAGGCCGAGAACGGCCGAACCATCTGAAATTACTGCGACCAGATTGTTTGTCCACGTATAAACGGGAAGTAGCGATTCGTCTTCGGCAATCGCGCGCGAAACGGCTGCTACGCCCGGCGTGTAGTATGCGCTTAGTTTTTCTTTATCAAGCGGGCTGTCGTCGCGTAGATGCGTAGAAATCTTCCCTTTGTATTTTTTGTGGAGTTCCAAAGCGAGTTCGTCGTAGTTCATACTATAAGTATATCGCGAAAACGCCGGTTTATGATATAAAGAAGACAAGCGTTCCTATCTATCGGAGGTGGAAAGTGAAGCCGGACGTGCTTTATTGCATCAACTCTCAGGGCGGTATCTTCTACGTTCTGAGGGGCGGCTGGCGGCATCGGCGCAAGATCCGGCGCGCCCTGTGGGCCCACGAAGACGTCGCCATGGTGACGAGGGGTCTTCCGGAAGGTACGCTTCTCCCGGAGGGATGCAAGGACGCGTTCTTCGTTCTCGGTGACGTTAACAGGAACCCGGCCGAGATGCGTACCGACACTTTCATGCGGAAGGTGGCGGAGTCGGTGGCCAGTATCCTGCGAATCTCACTGACGCTGGACGAAGAGACGGTCCGCGAGATACGACTCCCCGAAAAACGCTAACCCGCCCGAAGTTGAGCCGACTGGAAACTCGTTTCCGTCAGTCGCTCCTTCGGGGCGGGCTCTTCTTCGTATAAAACCCTTTAAATTTACGAAATAATTTGCTATAATCAATAGCTGATTGTATTTATAAACGAGTAAAGCGAGAGAATAATGAGTTTTGCATTGATCCAAAAAGTGAACGACGAGCAGAAAAAAGCTGGCGTCGTTGACGCGCGCAGCGGCGACACCGTTCGCGTTCACCAGAAAATTAAAGAAGGTAACAAGGAGCGTATCCAGATCTTTGAAGGTGTCGTTATCCGCACCGACAACAAAAAATCACACACCAGCCGTATTACGGTTCGTAAGATCGCCAGCGGTGTTGGCGTGGAAAAAAGCTTCCTGCTTCACAGCCCGCTCGTAGAAAAAGTTGAAATTGTCCGCCGCGCGAAAGTTCGCCGTAACTTCCTTTCATACCTCCGCGCACGCAGCGGTAAAAGCGCTCGTCTTGTGGCTAAGAACTTTGACCGCGAAGGCGTCAACAAAGTTGCCGAAGCTCCAAAAGAAGAGCCAAAGGAAGAAAAAGCAGAATAATCTCACTCCTAGATAACAGCCGTCCGCTCTGCCGGGCGGCTTTTCGTATATACTAGGGGGTATGATTGTCGGAATCGACGAAGTTGGGCGCGGCGCGTGGGCAGGACCGCTGGTGGTGGGAGCCGTTCTTTTAGGTGGCGCGCGGATTGAAGGGTTGACCGATAGTAAACTGCTGACGAAAAAGAAGCGGGAGCTGCTCGATATTGAAATTCGTCAGAAAGCGTTCGGAATTGGGCTTGGCTGGGTGAGTGCCAAAGAGATCGACAAGATCGGGCTGAGTGCGGCGTTAAAACTGGCTTCCCGGCGGGCGGTGGCACATATCCGCGGGGAATACGGAGAAATTATTATCGATGGGACAATTAAGCTGCTCGATGATGACAGAGTGACGCTTATGAAAAAGGCTGATCTTTTGGTGCCGAGCGTTTCAGCTGCTTCTATTGTGGCTAAAGTGGCGCGTGATAACTACATGAGGCATCTGGACGTGGTGTTTCCGGGATATGGGTTTTCAGGACACGTGGGGTACGGTACGGCTACGCACCGGGCGTCAATTAATTCTCTTGGTGTGACGCCGGTACATAGGCTGTCCTTCGGGCCTTTGCAAAAGTACGGATACGAGGCGAAAGCGGACAAAAAGCAAAATCCCGAAAAGACAACAAAGCAGATAGGCGACAGTGCAGAGACGGTCGTTAAGGAGTACTTAATAGAACAAGGGCATGATATCTTAGCACGTAACTGGCGTACGAAGTTCTGTGAAATCGATATTGTTTCACGCCTTCATGATACGGTATATTTTACGGAGGTGAAGTATCGCAAATCGGACGCTCAGGGCGGGGGATTGGCGGCGATTACCCCGAAAAAACAGCGTCAAATGGCATTTGCCGCCGAGCTGTTCATCACTAAATATCATCTGCAAAATATGGACGTTTTGCTCGCGGCGGCCGATGTTACGGGCACACCACCACGAATCAAAGAATTTTTAGAGCTTCGCTAGGGCTTCACGCACGGCGTCACCGTCACGCTCCAGCAGCTCAATGCGACCCTCGATTTCGCCAATACCGATCGTAATAACACGGGCAAGAGCCGGTTCACTTTTAAGCGGTGTGAAGAATGTCCGGTATTCTTCCAGCTGCTCGCGGGTGGTAAGCATGCTTGCGGCGTAGCGTGGAAAATCGTCGTAACTTTTGTCGCTACCGAATGTTTTTTCGATCCACGGCCAGCAGTCTCGCAACCACTGCCAAGTGAGCGCGCGGCCTTCGCGGTTGCGTAGCAGCCATACGACCCAGCGGGTGACGTCTTGGTGGCGGATGGCCGTGTCAGCCTTAATAAGGGTCAGAAGCTGCTCGATCGTTTCTTTGTCCTGCGTTGACGTGATGGCGCTCGCGATATCTTGCTGGAGCTCGGCTGAAGAAGTGGCCTTGTATTGTTCAAGCAGTGTCGTTACGACAGTTTCATCGTTCCCGTAGCGGACAACCGACCCAACGATCAGCGCGCGAAGCTCAGCGTCCAGCTCTTCTAGCGGTGTGCTGCGGTAAAGTTTTTCGGCGATCTTTAGTACTTCAGTATCCTGGCTGTAAATCATCAGGCCGATGATCGTTGCGCGAAGTTTGGTGTCGGTCTCCGGCTCGTTTTCTTTCGCAGTCCAACCGAGGTGTTCGTATTGCGTTCGGGCGAGGTTGCCGGATAGTTCACGGAGCTTATTTTCCGCTTCCTGGTCTGTTTCAACAAACTTTTTTAGCTCGTTGATAGCAAGGCTGATGATATCCCATACGGGTTCGGTCGTTTCATTTTTGTAAGCGTCGAGCAGCGGAATGAGCGTGGCGCTTGAAATAACGCCGCCGCGGGCGAGCAGCGTTTGTTCGTGCAGAAGCTGGACACGGTCGAGTGGCGAAAGGTTGCCGGCTTTCAGCTCATTTATTAGCTTCGTCATCAGGCCGTAGTCGTACTGGGTGATAAAGTGCGCCGTGTCGCCGACATTGAGGCGCAGCGGCGTGGTGGACGAACGCTCGATGGTCGCCCGGCCAGTGGTGAGAAGTTCGGGCATGTCCTCGCTGTCGGAAGGATTGAGCGGGATGGGCCACAGTTTGGTAGACGGCTCATGCGGGCCGACGAAGAATTGCTGCTGTGAAAGCGTCAGCTCGATTTCTTGCTGCGAGGCTTGCACGACAGGGTAGCCACTCTGTGAGATCCAGGTGTTCATAAAGTTTGTTATATCTTTGCCGCTAGCTTCCCCAAGAGCTTGCCAGAGGTCGTCACCTTCGGTGTTGCTGTATTTATGCTTTGCGAAATATGCTTTCAGGCCGGTTTGAAACGCATTGTGACCAATGTATTGCTGCAGCATGCGAAGCAGCCGCGCACCCTTGGCGTAAACGATCGCGCCGTCGAACAGCGTGCTGATTTCATCTGGGTGATGAACATCAACTTGTACCGGCTGAACTCCTTCGAGGCTATCGCGGCGGAGCGCGACGATACTTTCATTAGTGGCGAAATCGAGCCAGATGTTCCATTCTGGGTGCAGAGCGTCAATGGCAATGTATTCCATCAGCGTGGCGAAGCTTTCGTTCAGCCAAAGGTTGTTCCACCATTTCATAGTAACGAGGTTGCCAAACCATTGGTGGCTGAGCTCATGAGCGATGACGGTTGCGATGTAATGCCGGCTCGAGACGCCCGTTGTTGCAGGATCGGCCAGCAGGGCGATTTCGCGGTACGTTACGAGACCCCAGTTTTCCATTGCGCCGGCCGAAAAATCAGGAAGAGCGACATGATCGGATTTTGGCAGCGGGTACGGCGTATCAAAATACTCTTCGAAGAAGTCGATAGTGCGAGTGGCTATGTCCAGTGCAAAATCAAGGCTTTCGGCAGGTTGTGCAGGTGTCGCCCAGATGCTCACCTCAACGCCGCGCTTAGTAATGGCGGTTTTACGGTGCAGGTCGCCAGCGATCCATGCTAGAAGGTAGGTGCTCATGCGCGGCGTGGTATCAAAAGTGGTGACCAGGCGGCCGTCTTCAACTTCTTGCGTTGAAACGGGCATGTTTCCGAGTACGGTAACCTCTTGTTCGGTCGCAACAGCAACATCGAATGTTGCTTTGGCCTCAGGCTCGTCGATACACGGGAAGGCCTCCCGGGCGTGGTGGCTTTCAAACTGCGTGGCGAGAATTTCCTTCTTGATGCCCTCGTGCTCGTAGTAGCACGGGTAAAGACCGTGCATGGCGTCGGTGATTTTGCCGCTAAACGCTATCACGACGATGTGACGGCCAGCTTTAATGTCAGGGTGAATGATCGTGAGTTCATCGTTTTCGCCGGCGCTGTAGTCTGCTGATTTTCCATCCATCGTTATCGATTCGATGGTCAGTTCTTTGCTGTGTACGACGATCTTATCGGCTTCGGCGGTTGACGTGCCGTTTATCGTGACGGTGCCTCTGAACGCACGCTGAGCGCGGTCAAGATCAAGGTAAAGTTGGTAGTGTTCTGGAACAAAGTGGTCGATGAGGCGAGAAACGGTTTGCATAGTATCTATTGTAGCAAAGGTATAATGAGTATATGAAGCATAGGTTGAAAATTCGGCGTACTGTCGCGTCGCTTGTACTCGCGGCCGGCGCTGCAGTAGTGCTACTCTTGCATCCTGATTTGCAGCAGTCGGTTGTGATGCCTGCGAAAGTGGACTCGCCGGCAGGTAGTGCAATATCCGCGCTGAATGAGCTTGCGGTAAAAGGGCGGGCACCCAAAACGGGCTACAGTCGCGATCAGTTCGGTGACGGCTGGGCGAGCCAGCGTGGCTGTGATACGCGAAACATCATTTTGCGCCGTGACCTTGAAAATACAGTCGTAAACGACAAATGTCAGGTGACAAGTGGCACGCTCGACGATCCGTACACGGGCAAAACCATAGAATTCAAACGCGGTGCTGGCACGAGCGGCGACATTCAGATCGATCACGTAGTGGCGCTGAGCGATGCGTGGCAGTCGGGCGCGCAGCAACTTTCGCCGGAAAAGCGTGAGGCGCTAGCCAACGATCCGCTGGAGCTGCTTGCGGTTGATGGCCCTGCGAACCAGCAAAAAAGTGACGGTGACGCGGCCACATGGCTGCCCTCAAACAAACCGTTTCGCTGCCAGTATGTCGCGCGGCAAATTGCCGTGAAAAAGAAGTACGGTTTATGGGTGAAACCGGCCGAAAAGGAGGCGATCACGCGCATTCTTAGTACGTGTCCAAACCAGCCCCTCATAGTCAAATAGGCCATGGTAAATTTGTGGAGCCAGCAAGCAATTTGCTATAATAAAATATGTGATGCGCGTCACAAGAGTAATCTTAAGACGAAAGAACGGAGGACTACACTATGTTTGAACTCGCAGTAACCGTCGCACTATCAGCTATTGTTGGCTGGTCGGCAACTAAATAGTATTTTAACCAAAAAGAGCGGCTTCCATAGTCGCTCTTTTCCTTGCGTGAAAGGGGGCATATGGCAGATCTTACAGATAAAAAAGTAGCTATTATTTCAACCGATTACTTCGAGGAATCAGAACTTATGGAGCCACTTAAACAGCTTCGGGACATGGGCGTAACGGTTGACGTTATCGCCCCGCACGACGGAGTAATACAGGCGCTTCGCCACGTTGAAATGGGACAAGAGGTCTCCGTAGATAAAACATTTGAACAGACGGACGCGGCCGAATACGACGCTGTTGTTATTCCTGGCGGTGTTGTGAACGCTGATCATTTGCGGATAGACAAGACGGCGCAGGAGTTTGTTCAGACGCTAGTTGACGCCGGCAAGCCCGTCGCGGCGATTTGTCATGGTCCATGGCTGCTTGTTTCGGCCGGTGTCGCATCTGGCCGAACCTTCACGAGTTACCCAACCCTTGCAGATGACATCCGCAATGCAGGCGGGACGTGGGTTGACCAGGAGGTTGTGAGCGACGGCGTGTTCATTACGAGCCGAAATCCCGATGATCTTCCCGCGTTCATTGACGCTATCGTCGCGGCTCTCGGCTAGTTTATAGCGGTAAGCTCGATATCAAATACGAGGTCTGAGTTCGGTGGAATATTTGCGGCAGCACGTACTGACCCGTAGGCAAGTTGCGAAGGAATGACGAGCCGGCGTGTTCCACCTACTTTCATACCGGGAACACCTTTTGTCCAGCCGGCGATCACTTGGGTAAGGCCGAAGGTGACCGGATCGCCGAAGTCATGCGAGCTTTGAAAAATCGTGCCATCTTTACAAAGAGCGCCAGTGTAGTGCGCGGTGATCGTGGCACTTTCCGGCACGGTGTCGCCGGTACCTTCAATAAGATCGATAATCTGGAGTTCGGCAACGGACTGAACCGGAGTAAAATTGGCGAGTTTGGTGCCTTCAAGGCGTGAGGATTCTGCTGTCATACGGTTCATTCTACATGATTATACGGTCCGGCGGTAGACGGGAGAGTAAAATAGATATAAGAGGAGGTGTGAAATGAATGCGAGGGAACTTCGGGACGAAGCAGGAAAAAAGAAAGTTACCGCAGGGAGTTTGCGTTCGGATGCTGAGCGGATGAAAACTACAATAGCCGATCAGGAGCAAGTTGGAGGCGTGGCCGATGCCCAAAAACGGCAGATGGAGGATCTTCTGCGGCAGGCGGACGACCTGGATCGTGAAGCCCAGGAGTATGAGCGCCGGGCAATGGAGCAGGAGCAGGAGGCGTCTCGAATTGAAGAGCAACAAAACCAGCTAAAAAGCCAAATTGACACATTGGAGCAGCAAAAAAGAGACCTCCGAGGAGGTTCGGTCGGATTGTTTTAATAGCAAAGGAGGAAGTATGCCTTATAAAAGTGTGAGTGAGCTGCCTGAGCGCGTACGAAACGTACTGCCAAAGCACGCCCAGGATATTTACAAGGAAGCATTCAACAGCGCCTACGACGAATACAAAAGTCCGCAGTCCCGCCGCGGCGATGCTGACCACGAAGAAACCGCGCATCGCGTAGCATGGAACGCGGTCAAACAGAAATATAAAAAAGGCGACGACGGATCCTGGCACGAGAAGAAGTAGTGACAGGTTTTGACGAATTAAATCAGGCCGTCGACGTGGTGGCTAGGCGGCTGCTTGGCTGTATACTTGAGCGCGAGATCGACGGCGAGACCGTCCGTGTAAAGATCGTCGAAACCGAGGCGTACGATCAGACCGACGCCGCGAGTCATAGCTACAGGGGTCGGACGCCGCGCACGGATATAATGTTCGGTCCTGCAGGTCGTCTGTACGTCTACTTTACTTATGGCATGCACTACTGCTGTAATGTTGTTGTGGGTGCAGACGGCTATGGAGCGGCGGTGCTTATCCGGGCGGTTGAGCCGCTTGAAGGTGAAGACATTTTGCGTAAGCGCCGCAATAAAGCGGGAGTAGAGATAACGAATGGACCCGCAAAACTCTGTCAGGCGCTGGGTATTGATAAAAAAATGAACGGCCATGATCTTTCGCGCTCACCGCTACTATTGATTATGGAGCCGGCGCTGCCGTCGAAAACGATCATCACTTCTGTCCGTATCGGTATTCGGCATGAAAAAGAGCGCCCGTGGCGATTCTATATCAAAGACAGTCCTTATGTTTCGCGGGTGGGCGTATAGTAAAACCATGACGACATATAGGATAAAACGAATTTATGACGCGCCGGAAAAGACAGACGGCTATCGGGTTCTCGTAGACCGGTTGTGGCCGCGCGGTGTGAGCAAAGAGCGGGCTGCGTTGGATGCGTGGCGCAAAGACCTCGCGCCATCCCCCAAGCTTCGAGTGTGGTTCGGCCATGAGGCAGGTAAATTTACGGAATTTAGCCGGCGCTACAGGCAGGAACTGGAGGCTAATCCGGCAGTTAGCGCATTTACATTAGAGATGAAAGCCTACGGGGTAGTGACCCTTTTATATGCAGCTCGTGATTCAAAAATTAACCATGCAGCCGTTCTTTGTGATTTCCTGTCAAATTAGTATTGCAACATACGCATAATAGGAGTATCATCTGCTTAGGCCAATTCGACAGACCGCTTGTCGGTCCAGCTCGAGGAGTACGCATGTCCGCTCGTAGCGACAGTACCACTCAGCAGCCCAGCCAGCCGGCGAAGTCCGACCCCGACCCCGTGCGTGCCGCCGCCATCATGCGTGACGCGACGCGCACGGTGTGTGCGGGTGTCCGGGCGCGCACGCTCCACTGCTGAGTTGACCCGCCGCCGCCATTCTCCCGCTCCTTCTGCGGGAGGTGGCGGCGGCCACACTTTCTTCTTGCAATATCGCAAAGAAGGGCATATACTACAGACAGTACATTTCCGGCCGGCAGGTCGGATTTTTTGATAGAAAAGGAGAAAAAATATCATGGAAGACATCAACATCAAGCAACTCACCCTTGCGGTTCGTACGATCGCTGAGGAGAAGAACTTGCCAGAAGAAACCGTTCTTTCGGTTATTGAACAGGCAATCGCAGCTGCATGGCGCCGCGATAACGGCGAACGCGACCAAGAAGTGCGTGCCGAGCTCAATACCAACGACGGCACCGCAAACGTGTTTGTTGCCCGCGAAGTTGTCGAAGAGGTTGGCTCGGATGCCGTAGAAATCAGCCTTGAGGACGCACGCAAAGTCAAAAAAGATGCTGAAATCGGCGACGTTATTGAAGAGAAGCATGAAGTAACCAGCTTCGGTCGCGTAGCAGCTCAAACTGCCAAGCAGGTTGTACTGCAGCGCCTACGTGAAGCTGAACGCGAAGTGGTTCTTGAGGAATACGAAGACAAGATCGGAACGATCGTAACTGGTACGGTCCAGCGTGTCGAACCTCGTGTCGTGCGTGTGGAGCTTGGTAAAGCTACAGGTATCATTCCGCAGAGCGAGCAGATCCAGGGCGAATTTTACAGTGTCGGCTCACGCATCAAGGTTTTTATCAAGGATATTGAGCGTGACAACCGTGGCCCGCAGCTTATTCTTTCTCGCGGTAATGAAGCATTTGTTGAGTATCTTTTCCGCCAAGAAGTGCCTGAAATGGAAACCGGCGCGGTTGAAATCAAAGCGATCGCCCGCGAAGCGGGACGGCGCACCAAGCTTGCTGTAAACAGCACCGTGCCAGGTGTCGACCCAGTCGGTACGTTCGTGGGTGGCCACGGAACCCGTGTGCAGGCAGTCATGAACGAGATCGGTGACCAGGAAAAGATCGACATCATTACGTTTGACGAGAATCCGGAGCAATTCATTCGCAATGCCCTCAGTCCTGCGGAAGTTGCTAAGGTTGAGATTAATGAAGCTGAAAAGCGCGCCAAAGTATTCGTTGCGGAAGACCAGCAGTCGATTGCCATTGGCCG
>CAMLDM010000004.1 GCA_946479025.1 uncultured Candidatus Saccharibacteria bacterium
CGTGTAGCCTGCTTGCAGTTCTTCTGCGATAACTTCTTTTTCACCCGTCGCATCTTCGTCAAACTGAATTGCTTCGTGTAGATCTGGGTTGAATTCAGTTCCCTTGGACGCATTGATCCGCTTCAAGTTAAGTGTCTCGAGTGCTTTTTCTAGGTTTTTAATCAGCCCGGCGATTCCCTGCGCCCATTTATGCTCTTTCAGATCATCCGGCATATATGTCACGGCGCGCTCGATATTATCAATAACTGGCAGCAGCTTCAAAATAGCGTTAGCTTGCCCCGCTTCACGCGCAGCTGTTTTTTCGCTCTCCATACGTTTGCGGTAGTTTTCAAAATCTGCGCGAGTGCGCTGCAGATCCTGCGTCAGTTCCGCAACCCGCTGCTCTAATTCTTCCTGTTTTTTACTTTTTGCCATCTAAAGCACCTCCTCTAACATTGCACCTGCGTGCCGTACAAGCCGCATTACTTTCCCGTAGCTTTGGCGTGTCGGCCCCAGAACTCCGATGTAGCTTCTATCGCTATACGGCGAGCGGAACCGACTGATGATAAGGCTGGCGCCGCTGGTCTTGCCGATAGGATTTTCAGACCCAATGTAAACGTTGAGCGGTTCGTTCGGCGCAGCTTCGCGCAGCCAGGGCTCAAGATTATCCAACAGGCGCGCAACTGCCTGCGTGTGATTTCCCTGCATAAATTCCGGCTGGCTGAACAAATTGCCGATGCCGTTCATATAAAGTTGGTCGCCGATCGTCGCAAGGCCCAAGTTTTGTGTGAGCTCAACCAGGCTATCCACCGCGCTCCTAATTGCCCGGTCAGCCCTATCGCCGTGCGTTGCCACGCGCGCCTCAATCGCTCTCGCACCGCGATCGAGAGGGGGAAGTTCATTCGTCTGCGCTTCGGTGATGCTGTTGACATACAGCCGGTAGCCTTGGTCGGTCGGAATACGACCGGCGCTGGTGTGCGGCTGCATAATCAGCCCCATTTCCTCAAGGCGTGCCATTTCGCTGCGAATCGTGGCACTGGAAACGTTGAATAATTTTGCCAGGATTACGCTGCCGACAGGCGCGGCGATTTCGGCGTATTGTTCGATGATGGCTGCAAGGATAGCGATTTGACGTTCGGTCATACCCTTATTTTAGCATGATTTGGCACTCATACAACCCGAGTGCCAGTATTTGATAAGCCTTGACGAATACTATATAATTGGTACATGATTGACAACCTCATCTCTGAAGAACACTTAGCAACAATAGCGTCGTGGCTTGGAAGCGGATCGGTTAATATTTTCGGCCTCCCGTTTGCCGGCAAAGATACCCATGGTTCAACTTTGGCAAAATTGTTTAATGCTCCGCTACTCGGCGGGGGCGACATCCTACGTAACAGCGTTATTCCGCCAGAGCTCAAAAAAGAGCTCGACGCAGGCAAGCTATTTCCAACTGATGACTTTCGCAGAATTGTCACACCTTACTTAAGCCGTCCGGAATTTGAAGGCCGCCCACTTATTCTGAGTTCCGTCGGACGCTGGATCGGCGAGGAGCAAGGGATTATTAAGGCTGCCGAGGCCAGCAACCACCCAACAAAAGCAGTTGTCTATCTTCACCTCAGCGAAGATATGGTGTATACGCGCTGGAAAAAATCACAGGAAAAAGGTGACCGCGGCGGCCGTGCCGACGACGTCGAGCACAAACTTGCGCTCCGTATCCAGGAATTCAACGAGAAAACCCTGCCAGTCATTGAAGTATACCGCCGAATGGGACTTCTCATCGAGGTAAACAGCGACGCACCAAAGCGCGAAGTCGTAGAGAATATCCTGGCACGTCTTCTTATGAAAGCAACGAATCAGACTTAAGGATTCCCGCTTCCTATTACTTGACTATACGTAAGTAATATATTATAGTAATAGCGTTGCCGTACCTTGGAATGATTGGATGTGAGCAATGATCCTGATCAACAGCCGCGAGATCGACCCTCGGGAAATTACGCGCTGCTGGGCAGAACGCGACCTCCCCCCTTACACGCAAGCCTACCTGGAGGTACATCTTCGGGACGGGGCTTTCGTTGATTACGAAGGCTCCGACGCACTTCGCCTCTTTGAGGAAATCTGCGCCGCACCCGGTCTCGTCCAAATCGGAGAGCTGGCGGCAGTCCATGAACAGACACTCATGGGCTACACTCAGGAGGGGAGCGATCCGCACGTCATCCGTATCGTGACCACCTGCATGATTCCAACGAGCATCGAGCCCGGCTACGCGTCAAGTGTACGCGCCGCTCTCGCTCGCGGCGGTCACGGCCGCCTCTCATGAGTCCAACGACAACGCATCTCTCTAGATCGACAAAAGACGCCGCGGCGAACCGCCCGGGTGATCTAGAGAGTGAGCCACGCAGCCCAGCGTGGCTCGTTTTCGTATCTGATTAGTCGCGCTTGAGCATCACCGTAAATGCCTCGCTCGGAATATCGACTTTTCCGAAACGTTTCATGCGCTTCTTGCCCTTCGCTTGTTTAGCGAGAAGCTTTTTCTTTCGCGACACGTCGCCGCCATACAGGTACCCCGTGACATCTTTTCGGTACGCGCCAATGTTTTCGCGCGCGATAAACTTGCCGCCGATTCCCGCCTGCAGGCTGACTTCAAAACTCTGGCGCGGAATTACTTCCTTCAGTTTTGCCGTGACTTCGCGGCCGATCCGCTGCGATTCGGAGCGGTGCGCCATAATTGAAAGCGCATCAACGATCTCGCCGGCAACATAGAAATCAATCTTCACCAGGTCTTCCGGGCGATACTCGTCAAGCTCGTAATTAAAGCTGCCGTAGCCGCTCGTGACCGACTTCAGCTGATCATAAAAATCAGTCAAAAGATTGGCAAGCGGCGCTTCGAAGCTAATGAGTGCACGTTCGTCGATGTAACTAAGGTTTTTCTGCTGGCCGCGCTTACTTACAATCAGCTGAATCACGCTGCCGATATACTCCTGCGGCACGACGATTTCACCTTTGATCCACGGCTCGCGAATCTCTTTTATGAACGTTGGGTCGGGGAGGTCGCTCGCGCTTTTAATATCGAGTTCTTCACCGCTATTCAATGTCACCTGATAATCCGTCGATGGATTTGTGACAACAAGATCAAGATCATACTCGCGTTCCAACCGCTCACGGATAATGTCCATATGCAGCAGCCCAAGGAAACCAATGCGTACGCCAAAGCCAAGTACCGGTGAGTTTTCCGGCTCAAACTGAAGCGCCGAATCACTAAGCGAAAGCTTCTCGATGGCTTCTTTCAGCTCATTGTAATCTTCATTCGAGACAGGAAAGAAACCCGCGTATACGAACGGCCTCACGTTTTGATAGCCGGGAAGCGCTTCGCTGGCATGCGCCCGTTTCACCGTTACAGTATCGCCTACTTTAGCATCACGCGTAGTCTTGAGGTTGGTAACGATATAGCCGATTTCCCCGGTTGCAATGTCACTCTCAGATTTCATCGTTGGTGATAGCGCCCCGACCTCCAGCGCCAGACCGCTCGCATTTGTTGCCAGCATTTCGATAGTGTCGCCCTTTTTAATCGCTCCATCAACAACGCGCATATATAAAATTACACCGCGGTAATCATCGTAGTAACTGTCAAAAATCAGCGCGCGGGTCGGCTGGTCGCTCTCACCTTGCGGTGGCGCAATTCGCTCAACGACCGCGTCCAAAACTTCCGTCACGCCCTCGCCCGTCTTAGCACTAATCTTTAAGATATCGTCTTCACTGCAACCAAGCAGATTAATGATCTCAGCCGAAACGCGCGGCACGTCAGCCGCAGGTAGGTCGATCTTATTGAGTACCGGAATGATAGTAAGATCAGCCGCCAGTGCCAAGTACACGTTGGCCAGCGTTTGCGCCTGGATTCCCTGGCTGGCATCCACCACCAAAATCGCACCTTCGCATGCCTCAAGGCTGCGGCTTACTTCGTAACTAAAATCCACATGACCCGGCGTGTCAATCAGATTCAGATCATACCCTTTGTAGCTCATGCGCACCGGCGCCAGCTTGATCGTAATTCCCTTTTCACGCTCCAGATCCATGCTGTCTAGCAGCTGGGTTTTCATGTCGCGTTTCTGCACTGTGCCGGTCAGCTCCAGCATGCGGTCGGCAAGTGTCGACTTGCCGTGGTCGATGTGTGCAATAATACAAAAATTTCTGATCTGTTTTTGGTTCATGTAATAGAGGTAAGTATACCATTTTTAACTAATAAGTACAAAAATACCCGCCCCTTGCATTATAATCAAGTTATGGCCGAACTACCTGGCGCTTCAATCGCCATTCTGTCTGAAAACGAACTTGGCGAACATTATGTCGTTGCCATCCAACGGGACGACAAGCCCGACATTCCTTATCCTGGCTGGTGGGAGTTGCCTGGCGGCACGCTTGAGCCCGGTGAGGATTCTGAAGCCGGGGCCGTTCGCGAGGGTCTTGAGGAGGTTGCTATCTATGTCGAGCCTCACGAGATAACGGGGAACGACCAGCATCTTGTGGAAGGTACGGGTACGCCGAACACGACACTCGTTGTCGCTATCGTTTCGCTAGAAAAAGTGCTTCGCATGCAACTTGGCAGCGAAGGCAAAGATTGTAAACTTATTGAACTTGGCAATTTCTTGGTAGATGCCAGTGTCATACCCGAGCACAGAATGCGACTACGGCGATACCTCGTATCGGTCGGGTACGCCGCGCTCGCGCAGTATGGAAAGCCCGAGCTAGCGCGATCGGTCAAATAATACCGATTTGAAGCGAGCCAGAATCGGGTCGGCCTCGGAGAGTTTGAGCATGCGGCTAAAAAGCACGTATGACGACAGGCTGATAATCACAATAAGCGTAAATTTCGGGAACGTCGCCAGAAAGCTCTGGTCGTTCGCACCCAGCTGGAAAATCTGCACGGTCACGTAACTGACGATGGCCATGAAGCCCGTCGCGCTCGCCATGCGCGCCACCGCACGGACAAACGTCATATCGAACAGCCCTTTTATGCGGCGTGACATGACAAAGAACAGTACCATCACCTCAATAAATGCCACGATTGACTGAGCCCACGCCAACCCATATGCTCCCATATCGAGCGACATCGTAAACCACACAGCCAGCACAATGTTGAGCGAAATGGCAAAGATGGAAATATATAACGGCGTCTTCGTGTCTTGTTGCGCGTAAAAACTTCGCGCTGCAATATAGTAAATCGAACGGAAAAGAATAGCCACAACGAGCGTTCCAAGAAGCCCAGCCATCAGCGGGTCACCACCGTTCTGGATAAAGTTCACCAGATACCCACGCGAGAAAAACGTCACCGTTGCAACTGGCAGCGCCAACCAAATGATCACGCGCAGCACCGACTGCAGTTCCTTTTTAAATAAGTCGGGGCGACCCTGGCTCAACCGCTCGGTCATTTTTGGAAAGGCTGCCGTGCTGATCGCCACGCCAATGAGATTGATCGGCGCCAAGTGCAGCGTCGTTGCCTGCTGATAGGCACGCACCGTTCCGGCGATCATGCGTGATGCCAGGTTCATCTCCACTAGACCGTTCAGATAATCGGCACCTTGGTCGAGCGAACGCGGCGGCAGCAGCCTCAGCACTTGGCGAAAGCCCTTATTTTTCCAGAAAATCTTGAACCTGTAATCAAACCCGAGCCCCATCAGCCCGACAGAACTCACCAGAAGCTGCATGATAGAGCCGAGCACCACACCGAGCGCCACGCCCATGATTCCGCCCTCAAATACTTGCCATCCAAAAATATTTATACCCCCGGTGAAGAAGACCGTTCCAATGATAATACCGATATTATAGATGGTTGGCGCCAAGGCATAAAACGTAAACCGGCCAACCGCCTGCTGCATGCTCGCGATCACCGTAGCCACGGCAAACAGGAACGGGTTCACCGCGATAACACGCATCATACTGACCGCCAAGCTGCGCCCGGATTCGTCCAGCCCCGGTCCTACAATATAGCGCACCAGCGGCTCCGCAAAAATAATAATCAGAATGCTCGCGACCAGCGTGGCGATAGCCATAAAATTCACCAAGCTGGTAGAAAGCTCCCACGCTGATTTTTTATTACCGCTCGCCAGGCGCTGGTTGAATACCGGAATAAACGTCACGCTCAGCGCGCCCGATACCAAAATGACAAACATGAAATCCGGAATTGTAAACGCAACGGTGTAGGCATCGATCCCCACAGGATACGTTTTAAGATAGTAGCCGTTCAAAAGACGATCACGAAAGAAGCCGAGCAAGCTCGAAAGAAGCATCGATCCGGCAAGCAGCGTGGCCGCGTGCTGGATCGTTAGTTTCTGATTTGCCCTGGCTACGGCGCTTCTTACTCGACCCATCCGGTTTTATCCGCCAGCTTAGTGAAGCTTGGCCTCCGCTGGAAGTATAGCACCGGCAAGCAGTTGCTTTACCTTGTCTTCCTCAACCGTTTCATCTTCAAGCAGCGCTGCAGCCAGTTTGTCGAGACTTGGGCGGTTATGCATGATCACCGATTCGGCGCGCTTTGCCGCCTCGCGGATCAGCGCCTCAACCTCCTTGTCGATTTCCTTTGCGGTGTCGTCGCTATATGGGCGCTCATGCGTCATTTTGTCGAACATCATGCCGCCATTGTCTTCATGGAAAACCTGGTCACGCAGCTTGCTGCCCATTCCCTGCTCGATAATCATGTCGCGCGCGATTTCGGTGGCTTTACGAAGGTCACTTCCCGCGCCCGTCGTGATGCCGTCGTCGCCGTACATGATCTTTTCAGCCACGCGGCCGCCCATGGCCCGCGCCAAAATGTCTTTAAATTCGTACACGTTCGTATAACTCTTATCTTCCGGCGGAAGGAACCACGTCACGCCGCCGGTACCCCCGCGCGGAATGATCGTCACCTTGTGTACCGGATCGCTGTCCGGCAACACGTGGCCGACGATCGCGTGGCCGGCTTCGTGATAAGCGGTCATCTTCTTCTCGGCTTCGTTCATGACTTTCGTCTTGCGCTCAGGACCGATGGCGACTTTTTCAAACGCCTCCGTAACGTCGGCGTTGCTGATCTTCTTGGCGTTGCGACGAGCCGCGATGATTGCCGCTTCATTGGCGATGTTCGCAAGATCGGCACCGCTTGAGCCAGCAGTTTTTGCCGCCAACGCATCAATGTTCACTGTTTCATCGACCGGCTTTTTCTTGAAGTGTATCTTCAAGATCGCTTCGCGGTCGCGGCGCTCCGGCAGCATAATGTTGGTACGGCGGTCGAAACGGCCGGGACGGAGAAGGGCAGGGTCGAGCACGTCGGCACGGTTGGTTGCCGCAAGCACAATAACGTTAGTTCCCGTTTCAAATCCATCCATTTCTACCAAAATCTGGTTGAGCGTCTGCTCGCGCTCGTCGTGGCCACCGCCCATTCCCGAACCACGTTTGCGGCCGACAGCGTCGATCTCATCTATGAAGATGATGGCCGGCGCGTTCTTTTTGGCTTTGGCAAACAGGTCGCGTACACGGCTTGCGCCCACACCAACAAACATTTCCACGAATTCCGAACCGGAAATCGAAAAGAACGGCACATTTGCTTCACCCGCAACGGCTCGCGCCAGCAGCGTCTTACCTGTACCCGGATTACCAACCAGCAACACGCCTTTAGGAATTTTCGCACCTAGCTGTTCATATTTTTTCGGATGCTTCAAGAAATCAACGACCTCTTCAAGATCTTGTTTTGCCGAGTCGTTGCCCGCGATATCATCAAACACGACCTTTTCCTTGTCGATACCATAAAGCTTCGCCTTTGATTTACCAAAGCCCATCGCCTGGTTGTTCTGACCCTGCGCCTGGCGCATCATGAACATGAAAAATCCGGCAATAAGCAGCACCGGAACCACAATAATCGCCAGGTTCCACAGCGTCGAGCCGACTTCCGACGGCTGCGAAACGTTCACTTCCGTCTTGCCCTGCTGCAAGCCCTGCTCGTAAATACTACTACTGCCATCCTTCACCGATTTTTCTGTCGGCTGACTCTGACCTTTTGGCGTTACCTTCACGTCGTTACCCTGAATATCGAGCTTAGTGATCTCGCCTTGGTTCGCCCGCTGGATAACGCTTGAAATCGAGACGCTCTTCAGGTCACCGTGAGGTGAGGCGACGGCAATAATCGTCAGCACCACGAAGGCGAGAATAGCCCAAAAAAGACTCAACCTAATGAGGTTGCCCATTTTCTTTTTAGGAGGTTGTTGCTTGGCTGCCATAAGTAATCTAATCTATCCTTCCACTTATATAGTTCATAAGAAAAATCCCACTCCCACAATAATAGCATCTTTCAAGGGGTTTCAACAATAAAAGACGCTTTGGAAAACCGCAGTTTTACACCACGTGCTAGCTCGAATGTCGTGCCCGGACGCGCCGTTTTTACCGCCAGGAGCGCGCGTTCAAGTTGTGGCCGCGTCGGCCCTACGTCGCCACGCGCCAAGATGACCGCGCGCAAAAGCTCACAGGCTACCCGCGGGTCAATCTGGATGAACAGATGGCGCGAATATACGCCATCATCCCGAATATACGCCGCGAGCGCTGCCTCAATCTCGGCTTTTAGCGCCACCTGATCTTTCCGAATCGCATGCACCGCCTCTTTGTCTTTGCCCGAAAGTCTCTTTGCTATTTTTCGCCGCACCCGGTTGCGCAGGTACGCGTCGGTTGCATTCGTACTATCCTCTACCCATTCCAACCGTTTCGTCCGGGCATACGTGCGAATATTTTCTTTTGTAAGATGAAGCAGCGGCCGAACACGCCCTGGCGTATCGAGCACAGCCGCACCACGCCAGCCTGTTCCGCGGATCAAATTGATTGCAATCGTCTCCACGACGTCATCCGCATGGTGCGCAGTTGCAACTTGCGCGTCGTGTCTTTTCGCCTCTTCGTGCAAAAATGCGTAGCGCCTGGCACGCGCCAATTCTTCGCCGGCTTTAATACCCAGTTCCTCGCGTTTCATCACGAAGGGAAGGTGATATTTATCGGCAAGCGCCTGCACAAACCTTGCGTCACTGGCCGAATCTTCGCGGATGCCGTGGTCAAAGTGCGCCACGATCAGCTCGTGCTTGCCGAGCGCCACAAGCATATCGAGCAGTACGACCGAATCGACCCCACCGCTGACCGCCACGAGATATTTCACCGACTACCCCCACCGTTTCGAAACAACGACGCCGAGCCAGACCCCAAATAGCCCGCCGAGCAAACCACCAAGAAGCCCCCAGCCATCTAACAGCTCCTTATCACCGAAAAGCATGGGTACATACCCGCCAATAACGCTAAAAATCGTCGCAAAAAGTAAGATGACTCTTTTGTTCATAATTCTATTATATCCTTATTACGCACCCGACGGAGGCGTTTCGTTGCAGTCGGTGATGTTCGATATCGTCAGCGAATATTTATAGTAGTCCTTCGTAATATCGTAGCCGCCGTTCGCGCCGCCCACCACATTGTCGTTACAGGTATAAAACTGCGTCGAACTGTCAGATTGAAATTGCCGAAAGCCGACCCGGCGGTACATATGGTCGGTCTGCGGTTGGCTGAGCATGTTCCAAGCGGAAATGACATACTCGCTACCGTCACTTACATACAGAAAGCAACCCTTTTTGCCATCAGCCCCCGTGCTGGCCGTCGGATCGCTTTGGGGCAAAGTTTCGCCAATGCCCGGAATCCAGTCGGAGACGGAAGTGCCGTTGGCGCAGTTCGCATCCGTCTCTACGTCGATTGCTTTCCAGTTGGCTTTTGTGTTGTTGGTCGTCTTTGGGTATTCTCCGTGCTGAGTGTAGTACGTCTCGATAAAACCCTGTAATGCTTGCATGTCGTTTTGTAGTTTTGCCAGCCTCGTCCGTGCCTGCACGCCGTTATACGCCACGATCACAATCGCTGCCAAAATCGCAATCACGACTATAACGATCAGCAGCTCGACAATCGTAAAACCTTTTTGCAGCCCCCACCGTTGCTTACTCATATTCTTATGATACCATTTCGCTACAGATAGCGCGTACTGCCAAACGGCACTTTCTGCTTGACGTAAAAGCCGGTGCCGAGCGTATCGGCCGAATGCACCGTGCGGTCGCCGAAACGCTGGTTTATTTCATCGATGGCATCTATCACCTGCCGCTCGCGCGCTAGTTGGTCGCCAAACAGACTCAGCTGGTTACCAATGCCATCCTCCAGCTGGTAGCAGCTGATCGCGATCATAGTGATATCGTCGGGAGCCTGCGCCAGCAGCATTGCCGCTTGCGCGTAAATAGCCTGGTTGGAGAAAAACGGCAGGGAAGCCATATGCCGGTGATGCCAATAACCATGTGAGCGTGACCGTCCCGAGACAATCACACCACGAGCAACCTTATTTTTCGAGCGCATGCGATGCCCGACCGATTCGCACAAATGATGGAGCCGCTGCAAAATTTCGGCTCGCGACAAGTTGAACGACTCGAGTACATACTGCCGTCCTACCGTCTTGATGTCGTATTCTACGTCGTCGACTTCCCAGCCGCGCAGCCGCTGATGCCAGTAACTACCGTTCACGCTTTTAAATACCATCTTTTGCAGCGTCACCGGGTCCGCGTCAAGAAACTGCAACGGCGTGTAAATCCCCACTTTATTGAGGCGCGCTTCGTTATGTTTAGCAATTCCCGTGAGGTCTCGCAGTTTCATCGTTGCAAATGTCTCTCGCAGGTTCTCGTGCGTGATAACGTCCAAGCCATCCGGCTTATGTAGCCCGGCGGCCGTTTTGGCGAGAAACCGGTTGGTTGAGATCCCGACATTACAGCGCATCCAACAACCAATCTCGTCTTTTAGCGTTTGCTTGATTTCATACCCGATTTCCACCAGATCACGGTTTTGGATCGCCTCGCTCGTTTCGTGAAAATCAATAATTCCCTCATCGATACTTTTCATGGTGATATGCGCCGAGTAGCGCTTCATTATGTCCATCAGCTTGTGATATACATAGCGGTATTTTGGCGGATCGCTTTCGAGCACGACAAGATCAGGTGCAAGCTTTTTAGCATCGTACACCTTCATGCCGAGCGAGATGCCGAGCGCCTTCGCCTCGTAACTTGCCGTCACGATAGATGTCTTGTCCGTTCGCCGGTTCGCAATCGCCACGGGCCGGCCGCGGAGCAGGGGACGCGCCTGCTGCTCGACCGTAGCAAAGCATGAGTTGAGGTCGATGTGCATGATGAGCGGCCGCTCCGCATTATAATCATTACGCCACGTCATAGTGATCCATCTCCCGAGTCAGGTGCCAGGTGAGTCGCTCAGTATCAAACTCCAGCCGGTAGTCCGCACCGCCATCTGTCACATCAAATATATGAATCGTCCGTAAGCCTTTTGCCGTCGGGTGACGCAGGCCTATTTCGCTTACTTCTACTTCCCGCCCGCTTGCCCGCCGGAATTTCAGCGGCCGGCATGGGTTCAACCCTTCGCCAAACGCTGCAATTACCTCTACCCGTTCGTTTAAAAAAGTCTCATCATTCATCGTCAAAAATCCTCAAAAGTTTAGTTTGAGAAACGTTTGCCAGATTGTTCGCCCGTTTTCCGTGCCCGTTTCTAGCTGGGAACCCGAAGACGATAAATGATTCAAGCGCGAGGGACGCTTTGCCATAGAGCCAGTGTGTATCGCGTGATAGTTTTATTATACCACCGTTAAGCGTAGCCCAAAAGGTCGGCAGCGTGCGCAATAGCCGCCAGGCATTCAGGTTGCCTGAAAATGCTTTTTGCTGCCACGTTAAGACTTGACTGAAACAATAGCGCGGCGGCGGCCGTCTCGCTCTGGCCGCTACTGCCCGGAAAGTGCGAATGTTCCGGCGGAACCTCGGCCGTAAAATGAAACCTGGCCGGACAGCTGCCGGTCTTTTTTTGAGTACCGTTTTCCAGCGAGGCGTACAGCGGCCTCGGCTCGGCCAGTTGCATAAGGGGTGCCGAGGCGTAGTCGCGGACGGCCGCTTCCCAACTTGCCATGTCGCCCTCCTCGAAACGCTGCAGTGCATCCAGCAGCCGCAGGTCGGGCGCCTGTTTCGTTTGGCGCCAGCGTTTATTGAGTTCAGGACCCAGCGTGGCAGCATCTTGCGTACCATAAAAAGAATCTTTCATGGCAATAAGGTGCGGCAACCACCCCTTGGCGGCGGCCGTTAAGGCTCCCGGCGTTATATCATTCGGATGATGCCGAGCGTGGCCGATTGCCGCGCTAATCAGCAGGTCGGAAACAAATGGCTCCGCGTTCATAAACGACTCGGCCAGCCAGCGCTGAGGGTCGCGCATGTCCCACGCTAGTTGCGAACGCGTTACATCGGGGTACTCCAGTACAACCGTCCGAGTAAGGTCGATGGCATGTTGGAAATGCCACCATAGCGTAGAATCCTCGCGGCGCCTGCTCACCGAAGCCGCAGCGGTGCCGTACCAATCGGCAAGCGTCACCTGAAATGTTTCACTGCCCGTCGGCCGCTCGATGACATGCTGCGGATCGGCCCTGATGATCTCTTCTCCCATATCAAACGTCAGCGCGCCCATCACTGTTTCTTTGTAGTTGCGACTGAAATCGTAGGCGGCCTTAGTCATGCACAACTCAACGTACTCGGCATTATCCGGATCGCGCGAGATTTTTCGTTCGGCTTCGGTAGCAAGCGCCGCGCCGCGACTATATAAAAACACCCTTAACTCCGCATCAATGTCATCGGCTCCTCCTCTCCCCAATCGCTCAACCATCGCGTCAACGGTTATCTCAGGATCTACCTCCATTCCCTCGGGCGGATCATGGTAAAGATGCCTGCCAATAAATTGCCAGCATTCCACAGGCTGCGGCTCTTCGTCAATGGGACGAGCCGTAGGCGTCTTAAATCTTTCCATCTTTCTAATTTACCCTACCACCTTCGAACTCGAGAAATGCAAGTTAAAAGGTAGAAGCCACATCGTTCGCCATGCGGCCTTGGAACGGCCGCATGGCGAACCGTTCAAGCGGCGGATCGGAGTTGGGCAACCCACGAGCCCAACAGGCTGTGAAGCGTGGCGCCGTACTGGTCCAGACTCCCCGGCCTGAGGTGGCCGTAGAAACGAACCAAAACGCCTACATCGAGGAGATCGCTCCCCACGAACAGAGGGCCGGACACCCCTACCTGCTCGGCCAGCTCCTGCGCTCTCGGTCTGCTGAGAGCATTGAAGAGGCGCGTAACGGTGCCGCGATCAGCCCCCATGTCGATCGAAAAGAGTTTCCGGTTCTTCTCTTTCGACCACACCTCACCGTGACGATTCAACAGCCCTTCAGGGAGCGTTTTTTCGGGCGGGGTTGCGCCGAGGGTCGCCGCCAACTTTTCCATGGCTGCGGCCAGCTCTTTCACTGCGTCCGCGAGCACGAGAATCGCTTCGTCACTCATCTCTCTCCTCTCAAGGTAGGAGGGTGCGACGGCAGGTGTTGCGCCGCCGCACCCCGGCTCACCTCACCGAGCGCGAGGATCCTTGAAGAACTCCGTGGCCGCGAACGCCGCCGCCTCGATCGAGTCCGAGGCGAACGAGGTAGCCGCCATCCGCATCTTCCAGTAGCGGACCAGCTCTTCGCGCTGTTCGTCCGTCTCAGCGAGATGAACGAGGTAGCTGAGCAGCCGATCGATCTGTGCGCCGATGGTGATACCGCCGGTGATCTCGACCCTCTTGGAGAGCCATTCCTCGTAATCGGTCAGTTCGATTTCGGTCTCCTCGACCTGAGCGGACATGCCGTTCTCCCTCCGCTAGTCTTCCTTGAAAGGAAGACCCTATCATTAACATACCATCATTGATGGATTAGTCAAAAGTTATTCTCATCGCCCACAGCATCCGCAGCCAATGACCATAAATAATGTAGCTTTCGCCCTAAGCGGGGCTCATCAGCGCAACGAAAAGTTACGGAGCTACAAACGGAAGGAGAGTCGGGTAGCGACGGGAGCCCGCCGCCACCCTTGCGTGCCTCGAAGCGTTAGAGCACCTCACGCCGACGCTGGAACTCCTCGAAGGACTCCACCGCCAGCGTGCGGTAGGCCGCCGCCGTTTCCGGACTCATGATGGCCGAGCCGGTTGCAGCTTCGACCCACGCGTCGGCGACCGCTTCGTAGGAGTCCGGGCCCGCCTCGATGAGGAGTCTGCGGAGCTCGTCGAAGTAGTACGCGACAGAGTGGCCGGATTCCACGACCACGATTCTCTGCGTGCCGTCGGACATAACCCTTCCTTCCGTCGGTTTTACTGGTAAAACCTGCTCACACTATACAATATTAGTGTTATATCGCCTAATATATGGAATTCTTATCTTATTCTTTTACTCGTCCCAATCCCTCAATCACCTTACAATGTGGCAATTTCAATAATTCATCCGGGGCAAGCACCAGTTTACTCGAGCGATCACCGCCACCCATAATCACCTTTTCCTGGTTCATCACCGCACTATCGATGTAAATCGGCAGGCTGTCGATCCCTATCGCCGTCACGCCGCCGATCATCATGCCCGTCTCGGCTTTCGTCAGTTCGGCATCGGCAAACGACGCCTTCTTCACGCCCATCAGCTGGCAGACTTGCTTATTTACATCCAAGCGGGTCGTAGCCAATACTACACACACGGCGTATTTCGCTGGCTCAACTTTCCGCGAGGCCACCACGATCGTATTCGCCGACTGCTCCTCCGAAAAACCATACCTCTCACAAAACGCCGCCGTATCAGCAAATTCCGGATCACAGGCCAGCACCTCGGCGGCAATACCATATTGTTTCATTGCCTCCTCAACAAGCGGAAGCGGACGTACATTCATATATCCACTATACCTCGCCGAGTTGCCTCTGGAAATACAAGGATTTTTTTGCTACAATCATCCAAGTAAACATGGCAGCGTAGCTCAGTCGGTTAGAGCGTAGGACTCATAAGCCTAAGGTCACTGGTTCGATCCCAGTCGCTGCTACCAGAAATGATTCAGAAGCGCCTTTCGAGGCGATTTTGTTTATTAACAGATAGGATTTTACTAATTCAACAGTCTTAAAACCGGTCTCACAGTCATACGCCAAACCTTGCGGAAAAATATCCAACTTAGTGTAGTAAATACGACGATCAGCGTGAAAATCGGCGAAACAATAAACCCATGATGGAACCTATGATTTGAAGATAATTTCAACCACATTGCGCACGAGCGATCTTGCAAATATTCTCCATAGACCACGCACGATCAATACAATCAATACATGGGATCATTAACGATTTTCCTATAGGCTGACCTTCGTCTTACGAGATCATTCCGAAATTCGATCAAGCCGCCCGAGCAGTAGTATCACTTTGACCCATTGCTTTAGGATGATACAGTGTAGCCTTCTGGATTTTGCGACTGCCAACGCCAACTGTCAGCACACGCTTCTTCCAGGGTCTTTGCTGTACGCCAGTTCAAATCACGTTCAGCCCTAGAAGCATCCGCATAGCAGCTCGCAACATCACCCGCTCGCCGTCCCGTAATGTCATATGGAATTGTCTCACCTGAAGCTTTTTCAAAAGCGTGAATCATTTCCAAGACCGACACTCCAGAGCCTGTTCCTAGGTTGTAGACACTCATTTCACCTGTTTTCATATGGTCAAGCGCTGCAACATGCCCCTTAGCTAGGTCTACTACATGAATGTAATCTCGAACGCCTGTCCCGTCAGGCGTCTCGTAGTCATTGCCAAACACATGCAATTTACCTAAACGCCCTACCGCAACCTGAGTTATATATGGCATAAGGTTATTCGGTATGTCATTTGGATCTTCTCCAATCATGCCACTCTCATGAGCCCCGATCGGGTTGAAGTAACGTAGTGAAGTAATTTCCCAGCTCGGATCGGCAATTGAGACATCGCGCAAGATCTGCTCAATCATATACTTTGTTTGGCCGTATGGGTTAGTGATACCAAGACCCGTACGGCTGGTTTCACGAAGGGGTAATTCTTCCGGATCACCATAGACGGTGGCTGAAGAGCTAAAAATAAGCTTTCTTACACCAGTCTCCTGCATCACTTCACATAGCGACAATGAGGAGTCGATGTTATTACGATAGTATGCTAAAGGCTTCTCGACAGATTCACCCACAGCTTTTAGGCCGGCAAAATGAATAACCGCATCAATAACATGCTCTTTAAATATGTTGCGTAGAATATTTTTGTCTCGCACATCACCGTCATAAAAACTAATCTCTTGACCAGTAATTTGATTAAGTCGCTTTACTGCCTCGGGACTACTGTTAGAAAAGTTATCGATAATAACGACTCTATGATTGTGTTTAATAAGTTCAATTACGGTATGCGAGCCAATGTAACCTGCTCCACCTGTGACAAGAATATTCATATAGATATATTATACACAAGAAATAGGCTAGCTTTGCGCAATCAGTAAATTAATAGTAAAATTTCATCAGTATATATTTAGCGAGGGATAATGAATAATTACACTGATCAGCAACGCTCCAATCGAGGCTTTCTAACTGCCGTAGCTCTTACTGAAAAAGTTGGAAAAAACAACTCAATCCTCGACGTGTCTTCAGTACTTATCAGCGAAAATGTAGAAATGGGCAAGGGCAACGTCCTGTACCCTGGTGTTGTCATTGAACGACAGGGTGATGGAAAAATCGTAATTGGCGATGAGAATATATTCTACCCTGGCGTCTACATTCTAAGTTCGGCCGGAGAAATTCGTATCGGCAACCAAAATGATTTCGGTCCCGCTGGCGCTACCATCAAGGCAAATATGCCAGATGCGTTTATACAAATAGGCCACCAGGGGAGATATTGCGACGGCACCAGCATCATGGGTAAAACCACTCTTGGCCCAGGCAGCCAGGTCCTCGGTAATATTACCGTGCAAAGCTGCACCCTTGCTGGCGGCGGTACATTCAAAGAAGCCAACCCAGACAAGCGTGCTGCCGTCCTGAAAGGCTTTGGGCTTGCACGCGGCATTACCCTTGAGGCGGGTCAGGTCGTTAATGGCTCAGGAGATTTCTCTAGTGCTCCTGTAGAGCAACAAAGCTTTTACCATCCGAAAGCAAAAGCATGAGTGACGTTGAGCTAGGATGTGGCCTTATAGCCATTGGGCGTCCGTGGGGAACGACGGCGGAGGTACCCTCCGAGGTTGAGGCGATTGATTTTTTACGTTCCGCTTATAATTCGGGTATTCGTTTTTTTGACACAGCCCCTTCTTATGGCTTAAGCGAAGAACGATTGGGCCGCTTTCTCGACACCCTCACTTCCGAACAACGAGCTGAAGTAGTTGTTGCTACCAAATTTGGCGAACATTGGGATAGGGTACACAACATACCCTATACCGACCACTCTCTTGAGGCTTTAAAGCAGAGCTTGGATAACAGCACACGCCTATTAGGGCAGATCGCCATACTCCAGCTTCACAAAGCAACTGCCGAACTCCTCGACGACCCCGTCGTCAATCAAGCCTTCGATTATGCAACAGAATTAGGCATAACTCAACTGGGAGTCAGTGTAAGCGACCTCGCCACAGCCAAAGCAGCAATCGTTAACACAAAGCTTACAGTTCTGCAGTTGCCATATAATACGTCAAGTACGCCATTCCGTGAAGCAATACGTCACGCTACAGCCGCAGGTAAAGAACTACTCATAAATCGCCCTTTCCAAATGGGTCGCATTTCAGCCGAAAGCACTCCGGATAGCAAGCAACATCTAGCCGTCGAAGCATTTCGTTTTATTCTTCAGGAAGAGTTTAATGGAGTGGTGCTGACGGGTACATCTACCAGTCGGCATCTACAAGAGAACATAGTAGCATTTAACGAAGCGAGAAACATTTAGGCTATGCCTTCCGCTACACCGGAAACGGTAGTCAATTATGATATTGAGCGACCCGTACTTGGATATATGCTTAACACTCTGCCGGACGAGGAGTCTCGAAAAAAGATAGCCGACCTTCAGATGAAAGTTAACCAAAGATTTGGTGATATTATATGGAGTACTCCACCAAATACGCTTCACATTACTCTTATGGATTGGGTTGCACCGCTAGTGGACTATGAAAAGGATAAGAAGATTCTTTTCGACGAGCTATTTCCTACTTACGACGCCGCGCTCACGCAGATTCTTAAAGATTATGGGCCCATTACCGTTAACTTTACAGAAGCTAAGGCAACACCAGGCGCAATTATAGCTACCGGCCAAGATAAGGGACTATTTAACGATATACGTAGTCGCTTTTTAAGTGAAGTTGAGCTACCGCCCAATACTAAAGAACCACCTACAATTGTTCACTCTACGATTGCCAGATACAGAAAGAGGGTCAAACTCGAGCCTATTGCAGACTTCATCGCCCAGCACCCCTTAACCTTCACACTCAAAGTAGATCATTTTCGCCTCGTGCGAGAAGATGTCGCCCCCCAGATAAAACATGTCTTACTTAAGAAGTACCCCCTATCTTAAGAGGCGTCTTCTCGTGAAGCCTGCTCGTGCATCCATTCGTCAGCTGGTCGATATTTAACAGGAGGAACACTCTCCTCCGAAACAGCAGTCCCGGCCATTGAAAAATGAGTGTCCAGTCCTATTCCTCTTCCTTCAATGTAATCTGCGGCGGCACGAGCTAGAGCGGGAGCTTCTGTCATCTTGCCAGGGATGGCGCATATGTATCTATCTGTCGGTTCAAAAACTTTAATATTTAAGTCTTCTAGCACTACACTTGAATCCGTGTTAGTCTGACTAAACCCGTCCGCTACGTCCGCCTTAATACAAGCCACTCCTTGAACCTGTGCTCTATCAAGTGTAAGCTGCCGCGCACGAGGGAGCATATCACCCAAGGCGTCATGTACGAGTTGCTCCGTAGCAGGAATTACATCGTAATTTAAGTCTTGCACTTCTACAGCTTCACGATTAATCCCCACGATACTTGCATCACCATGACTCATAATTCCCGCTTCAAGGGGGTCCATATAAAAGTAATTGTCTTCAGTTATTCTTGGCGTGACAAGCAAGTGAGACTTAAAGTATCGCATAGGAAACCGATCACCTGTTATATCTTCAAGAATCTTTTTCGTACCCGTCCCGGCAGCAATTACAAACGCATCGGAACGAAGCGAGTGATGTTCGCCGCCAATTACCATATCGGCCGATGTTTCATCCGTAGGTCTAAAGTCCGCTTCGGTGAAAATGCGACCACCATGTTCAAGAATGAATCGTGCCAACTTACTACATATAATACGCGAGTTAACACTTTTATCTTTTACTTCGAAGGCTGCACGTATTCGGCTCGTATCAAACCCCTCCTCCTCAAACCTTCCTATAGGCATTTCACGGTTTTGTATTCCGAAACGCCTCCATCTATACAGAGCGGCTTGAGCTAAGTCATCAGTATTAATAAAAGCGTACGTTCTACGATGTTCGATACTTTCAGGCACAAAATCAACTATTTCATCGTGACCATACACGGTTCGCTTCGTCACTTGTTCAGCATCGAGTTCATTATAAATTGCAACGGCGTGATATGTTCCTGCGTGCAACCAGCCTTCATTTCGTGTCGTAGCCCCAGACGCAAGACTCGCGCTCTTCTCAACGACATTCACGCTATGCCCTCGTTCCAGTAGCTCCTTAGCGGTCCACAAGCCTGCGACACCGCCGCCTACAACTGTTATGTCTGATCTGAACTCACTCATAATAAAATCGCACTACTTCTGCATGTGTTTGATAATAATTTCGATGGAAATTTATTCCATCGATCACATTCGCATTACTTACTCCATTTGTCAGCAATGTACCATATATAAGAACAAAAATATATAAGCTTTTGTCAATTTAATTTGATTAAAATTAAATAATACCGAAAGCCCATCCCTACTCCTTATCATTTTGACGGCTACAAAAGACGGCAATAGCCCCAATTATAAGCCGTCTATGCCGCACGCGAGCAACCGTGTACACATCGGTTATGCTTTCTGGTATAGCTGAAAAAGCAGGACTCATAAGCCTAAGGTCACTGGTTCGATCCCAGTCGCTGCTACCATGAAAAGACGATCACTTCGGTGGTCGTTTTTCATGATGTCACACACCCCTGATTCAACTTTACTACTTTCTCCCCCGCAAGCGCATACCCAATGAAGAGTACATTCATTACCGCAAATGCAAGAGCCGTCAGTACATCTTGCGAGAAAAATAACCCGACGATCATACTGCTTACAGCAATTAACAGCATAGTTTTATAGTAATTTGCGCCTTTATTGATGCTATATTTATCTCGAAAGGAGAGTCCGTATCCAATTATGTAACCGCTTTTGCGAGAGGACACTATCAAAGAGGTGAAGATGACCACCATTGTTATTGCTATGAGGATATAATCAGAATTCATATCTTTAATTCATGGCCCTGGATTTATATCAATACAAGTGTTGATTCTTCACTATTCATTTGATTTCATCCTAACATATACACTACTATGTTAACCAATGAAAAGTAGTAGCATGAAAACCAAGCCAACTGCGAACACCAAGAAGCAGTCTAATAGGGTAACTCAAAAGAAATACCCCACCAGACTTCAACGAACATTCTCATTTAGCCAGCAAGATTGGCCTGTTATCCCACTTACCTTATCCACTCTCCTCTGTTTATACTTCGTCTTAGCTAGTCTCCACACCGTCTCCCACCCCGAAGTCTTGATTGTATACCTGATAAGCTTCTGGATTAATCCGATAACACCCGCACTTCTTGTCAGTATATTCGGAGTCATCTACATTTACCGGTTCCTTACCCAAAAGCCCATCAACCAACTTGCTAGAATCGTTGCTGTCCTAATATCAATCATTTTCTTGTGTGCCAGCGTTTACTGGCTCGGCGGTACCGGTCACACATGTACAGGCTTTTTCGGCGTACAGACCTCCTGTTCGGAAACACACGCAATCATGCTATACATCCTATTATTCAACCCCTTCTCTTTAGCGCTTGAGATCCTCCTAGTAACAAGTGGCATCCTCTCATTATTGATTTCTTGGACATCAAAACGTATTGAGTCTTAGCGAGTTCAGTCACTATAGCGTAGTACTCACCGCCGTTTGTAAAGGATTGCATCGTTCTGCAATCTGACTCATCTCAATCAGTTCGCGCAGTATATCACTCCACTTCGAATGCAGCATTTCTACCAATTAGGACTTTAGTCGCCCTTCGGGGCGATTTTTTGTATTAAAGGGTGTATTTTAAAGTTTTGTATGCCCCAAAATCAGTTTTAAGGCCATTATTCAACTAGAGTGGAAGCGAAAGAAACGGTCTCACTGCAAGCTTATCGCTCATACGAATTCGAAAAGTCTGATAATAAAAAGCGTGGGTAAAAGATTAACCAGGTTTATTGGCATGATGTATATTTTATTATATAATAAATCAGCTCTTTACGAGCAGGAGTGGCAAAACTCACCCGCTAGCGATGTAAGTATTTTCACAGCCACCTGAAGAGAGGGCGCAGAATGCCATCACCCGAGCCGTTCTTCGTAACCCTGGAGAGGATCGACATCGATTTTGGAGAGCTGCCGGAGACACTTGAAGCCTACGAACAAGCCCTCAGGCTCTTGGCAGCCGGTTCCAAAAAGGAGACGAGTCTGTGTATCGGGAGGAGAGTGGCGCCGAACGACATAGCGAGTCGCTGGGTCATTGTGTCAATCACTCCTTGTGGCGAGGGCAGGAAGTACATCCTTCTCTCCGACGGGACTGCAACCTGGTTTCTCAAGAGAGAGAAGAGGGTGATAACTCCGCGATACATCCTCCTTATATGGGAGAGCGGCCTTCTTCGCGCCGTACCCGCCATCGCTATGACGGACAGCAATCCAGAAGCTGAGGGGGCAAACCTACTCAATGAGGAGACCTCTAGTCTCAGGGCGGCAGCCGCACTCGACGCGCTGCTTCCGCTCGCCTAGAGTCCTGCACCCGGGCGGGTCGAGAAAGGTGATCACTACACCATTTCTCCCCGCCGGTGCCGAAACGTCTATAACTATGTGGTTATACTGATGAGTCCAAGAGGACGAAACGGTTCGGTAATTATCTTCCGGTTTTCTGATCATTCACAGATTAGAGCTTATTGGAATGTCAAATTTAAAACCCACCTGCTTGGCAGTGCCATCTCTCTGCCAGTAATTTGTTTGGGCCGATAGCCCCTTACAATTTCCCTCGCGTGATATATCTAAAATATCTGAAACGGCCATGATAGACTTACTCTATGATCCATGTAAACGCAAAAACGCCTAATGAAGCCTGGCTGTCGGCCTTCTCTTCGCTTTATGTCAATGGCGACAACACGGGTAATAACAAATATTTCCGCGATGAGCTGATGCTGATTGAGATTGAATCTCCAGTAGTGGAGCCTGCCGACCCTCGCTTCCCGATGAAACAACAGGATTTAGATATCATTAACAGGTTCATCTTTACAGGGGAAAATGAAAATGAGGTCGTCCATGAGTGGACAAAGCTATACTACCACCGGGCGTTCGACGAACCAAACTCTCAAATTGAATTCCTCATCAAGAATCTCAGCGCCGACCAGCCCGTAGGCGAAACGCAAATCTCTATGTGGGATAAAAATATCGATCAAGACCAAAAAGTATCTCCTTGCACTCAGATCGTTTGGGCGCGGATAAAACACGGAAAGCTAGAGCTTCACGTACATGCCAATTCATCGGATGTCTACAAAAAGCTTCTTATGAACATCCTCGAATTCATCTCCCTACAACATTACATTGCCGAGCGTGTCGGGATTCCTGCGGGGAAGTACTATCACCTCCTTGACTCTGGCCACCTGTACCACAAAGACATGGCTGCTATTGAAACACTCCGTGCAAGCGTGTAAGGCCTTATGAAAATTCTTCTTACCGGACTCCCCAAAAGCGGGAAAACAACTCTCATCCGTGAGCTGACTAGTAACATACAGCCAAAGCAAGGGATGCTCGCCCAGGAAGACACGCGGGAGGGACGACGCATAGGCTTCTACCTCCTCGACCAAGAAGGAAGACGAGCTCCGCTCGCGACCACCAGCAGGAGCACGAATTTCCCTGTCGGGCGCTATTTTGTCGACAGACTTTCTGTAGACACTTTTAGCACTAACCTCCTCAACTTCTCCTCCAAAGACTTGCTCTATATAGACGAGATAGGCCAAATGCAGCTGTACTCCCCTAAGTTCAAGCAACTCGTAGAGGCCTATGTAAGCTCCGACAACGATTACCTCGGGACGATCACGAGTGTTTACCAAAACGCATTTATCGATAAAATCAAGTCGCGTACTGACCTTCTCCTCTTTGTAATCACTCCTGAGAACCGATCCTATTTGAAAGAGCTGCTCGTAGAGGCTCTCGCCAACCGCCATCTCTTTAATAAATTACCAGCCGCACAACAGCAAGTTGCGCTCGGGCTGGCGCGTCACTATCTTTCCAACAGTCAATACATTTCATTCCGAAAACTATTCCATAACGCACTGCGGTACGTAACCGATCAGAAGATCAAGAAAAAAGGTGAGTCCTTTTTAGTTACAGGCGATCATTCCGTTCACTCTGTTCGAAAAACCAAAACTGGTTATCAGTGTGACTGCAAACTCTTTAACGGCCAGGAAGAATTCAAAGACAAAGCCGCAGAATGTTCTCACATACAAGCTATAAAGATTATCTCGTCCTTATAGAAGATCGGCCGCTTCAAGACTATTTTTATCCTTGCTATTTCCCGGAAGTGGTACAATAAAAGTAGCTCTTAAATAAGGAGGTGTATGCAAGAAGACAAGCAAACAACCGAGGTACGAGAGACAAACGAACGCGTTGGCAATACGGACGTCCAACGGGAAACGGTACGTACGCAAACGACTATGCCCGGGGCGATACTCGTACGGCGAATCGTCTGGTACATTACCGGCATAATCATAGCGCTTCTGGTGCTTCGCCTCATTCTCCTAATGCTCGGCGCCAATGACAATACGTCATTCGTCAGCTTTGTATATGCGCTTAGCGGCTTCTTCGCGGCACCGTTTTTTGGCATTTTTAGCTACCAACCAACGTACGGGCATTTCACTTTTGAAGTAAGTACGGTCGTCGCCATTGTCGTGTACGCACTGGTAGGTTGGGGTATTGCCAAATTGGTAACGCTCGGGCGCCCGCAAGAAGACGCGTAGCAGTTGGGGTGGCTCGTCACTCTAGCGCTATGCATGAAATCTCGCGCACGAAAGAACTGGGGCTGGATATTTTATCGGGTGATGACGACTTGTTTCGATGGTTTTTGCTCTGTTACCTTTTTGGCAAGCCAATCCAATCGAGCGTCGCACTTCAGACATGGCGCATATTTATTGAGCACCAACTTGATACTCCGTGGGCCATTCTCCAAGTAAAGCACCGCCAGCTAGTCCATCTGCTTGACAAGGGCAAATATACCCGTTATGACGAATCGACAGCCACAGGTCTTCACCTCTGCATGGAGCAGCTCGTCCGCGACTACGAAGGCTCGCTACTTATCATGATCGAGCACAGCGACAATGAGGATGAATTCCAGAAGCGGCTCTTAAAACTTCACGGCATCGGGCCAAAAGTCGCAGAAATATTCATGCGCGAAACCGATGAGTTTTTTGCCCGCCGCCTCGAATAACTAGCCTCTTTACTTATTTTATAAGGTGTTTGTCGTACCCGAGCTCCACTAGTTCTTGATACGCGTTCCACACATCATCAGGAATTTCCTGCTCAGTCTGAAAGCCGAGCTTGGGATATTCTTTTATCCTCTGCAAATCGCCGACCATGATGCTGATAATTTTATCTTTTGGCTGAAGCTCATTAAAATAGGAAGAGTAGGGTATTTGCGGCGAGCTAACGATAAAGCGAGTATCTTTATCTGGCCATTGTTTTTCGAAGGTGGCGTACGTACGGCGCTCCATGTACGGCTTTTGGACGAGCAATATGGAATTGATTTTTATCCCTTTTTCTTCTAAAAGCTCGTGCACAAAGGTGATATTTTCGCCAGTGTTCGTTGCCCTATTCTCAAGAATTATTTTATCTTCGGGTACGCCCATGTTCATAGCTATCGAGGCAAAATGCTCGGCCTCCGTAGTCTCACCCCAGCTTGTCGCAAGCAGGTCGTCCGAGTGCGCCACACCTCCCGAAAGGATAAGCCAGTCGCCTTTCCCTTGTAAGAACAGGCTCGCGCCGTATTCGGCAACGCGTTCATCAATGCTTCCCAATGCCAGCACCGCGTCACAGCGCGCAAGCGGCTGGTTCATCTTCATGTAATTCCAGATTAACTCTGCGTGTTTATCAATCATAATTCTGAGTATAGCAGGTGTGGCGCACAAGACTCACCGCCGGGCTGTATAATAGAAACTACCTATGAAGGACATGATTAAAACGAAGGTAATTCGAAGTTTGTTTCGTAACGGTCTCGCCCTTACCACAGGCATTGCGCTTACATTCACCTCTTATAGCTTTGCCAAAAACCTCACCATGGATGCACTGATTTTTTACAGTTTATTCCTTATCGTCGTCACGCTTACCGGCCTTGCCATCTCTTATTTTGCTTATCTGCGGCTTCGCGATGCGCTCAGCCTTCCTATGAGTTTTATTATTGTGCCCTACTCTATTATTACGATCGAGATTAGCATCTTATTGCTGCGAAGTTTTATACATTTCCACGTTCCCTACGGCTATTTGCTGTTGCCGATGACCATCGAGATAGCAGGAGCGGCCATATTTATGATCCTCGTGCACATTCTATGGTCGGGGTTAAAGATCAAGATGAAGTTAAGCCTAATGAGCAGCCTCGTCCTCGTAGCTTCAGTCGGCATTCTCTTGACCTAATAGTTGCTACTTGCGTCGCGACCTGCGGCGGGCACTCGCCTTTTTTGAAGGATTCTTCTCAGTCTTTCTTTGTACTTGCTTCACGTGCGTTTCCAGCTTCGTGTCAGTCTGCTCTTCCGCTTCCACAAGCTCCTTGTCCGCTATGCCAAGTTTTCTCATGATGGCATCCTGTTTGACGTTCATCGCCAGGTTATCTCTATTTTGCGTATTCTGAATGATGAACACGACGAGAAATGTAATGATCGTCGTACTCGTATTAACAATGAGCTGCCACGTATCGGAAAAGCCAAGGAGCGGACCGCTTAGGCCCCATAAAATGAGCAGCGCGAGAGCTGCTACGAATATCCAAGGCCGTCCCAGCCATGAAGAGACGACGCTAGTGAACCGTGTAAATAGATCATTTAATTTTTTCATTTTTTCCCTCCCTCTATCATCCATTTTACACTATGACAAACAGGGGTAATGCCGTATAATTGAGATAAGACAATGGTGTCACACTCAATTTTAGACAAATCAGCCACACCGTATAGTACACAGCGAGGGAGAGCCCGGACTCGAATCTCCCTCACGCCAGGAGCCAGCGAGGGCTCATAATGGAACTCCTGCTTCTAGCCACAGCCTTATTGCTCGTCGCCGCTTGCGGGATATTCGTGGCAGCCGAATTCTCATTTATCACCGTTAACCGTACTTCGGTTGATCGCCTGGCAGCCAAAGGCGACCACAAGGCAAAAGGCGTCAGCCGCGCGCTTAAGGCGCTCTCCACTCAACTTTCAGGCGCCCAGGTTGGCATTACCCTCACCAATCTCGCAATCGGTTTTCTAGCCGAACCAACTATCGCGAGGTTTATCGAAGAACCGACGCGCGCCCTGCATATCCCCGAAGCGGCCGTCTCACCCGTCGCTGTTTTTATCGGCCTGCTTGTCGCGACAGTCATCACGATGGTGTTCGGCGAGCTGGTTCCGAAAAACATTGCCCTCGCACATCCCATGGAGACGGCTCGTTTTGTTGAAGGAATGCAGCGAATCTTCAGCCAAATTATGAAATATCCGATCCGTCTTTTGAACGGCAGCGCCAACTTCTTGCTAGGCCGCCTGGGCGTAAGTCCACAGGAAGAGCTGGCCTCGGCACGTTCTGCTCACGAGCTTTCCTCGCTAGTACGCCGTTCAGCCGAAAAGGGTACTTTGCCAAGAGAGACCGCTGCTATGTTGGAGCGTTCCTTGGTGTTTCGCGAACTTATCGCACTCGACGTCATGACGCCGCGTATCCGGATACGCAGCCTGCGCGCCGATGAGCCGGTAACGGAGATCCTGGCGCTTGCCAAAGCTACCGGCTTTTCGCGCTTTCCAGTGACGCGCAAAAATCAGGATGACGTCGTAGGTATCGTTCATATCAAGCATGCGTTTTGTGTGCCGGCCGAGAAACGCGCAAACATGAAGATTGAAGAGATTATGCAGCCACCTATCCTGGCGCCATCAAGCATTCAGCTGGAATCGCTGCTCAAGATCCTGCGCAAGGGAGGCCTTCAGATGGTCGTGCTGATCGACGAATTCGGTGGCACCGACGGTATCGTTACGATCGAAGATCTGCTGGAAGAACTAGTAGGAGAAGTACGTGACGAGCACGACCGCTCAAGTGCTGCCATCCGCACGCTGCCAAGTGGTGGGTGGATGCTTTCGGGACTGTTGCGCCCGGATGAAATCGGCGAAAAAATCGGCATTTTCCTTCCCGAAGACGAGGAGGTTGAAACCGTCGGCGGCCTGGTTACCGACCGCTTGGAGCGTCTTCCGGTAGCGGGCGATATTGCCGAGATTTATGCGCTTGACCGCAGCGGTAAAAAGAAGCTGTTGCGCCTTCAGGTGGAGCGCATGGAGGGACGACGTATCGACCGGCTCCGTATGAGCGAAATTACCGACAGAAAGAGGGCAGGGGAATGAGTTTTGAAGCTGCCCTGCTGATTGCCATCGCCATGCTTCTTGGCAACGCCTTTTTCGTGGGCGCGGAGTTCGGGCTGATATCGGCGCGCCGCAGCAGCATTGAGCTGCTCGCCCTTCGCGGCTCACGAAAAGCCAAATCTACCCTAAGTGCCATGGAGCAAGTCTCCACCATGCTTGCCGGTGCACAACTTGGCGTTACGCTTTGTTCGCTGATTCTAGGTGCCGTTGGCGAACCGCTTATCGCGCACTTGTTCGAGGGGTCGTTCCACACTCTACATATACCCGCCGTGCTTCTCCATCCGGCTTCCTTCGCATTCGCGCTGGCAGTTATGACGTACCTGCATGTGGTGATTGGCGAAATGATTCCAAAAAATATCGCGCTCTCCGATCCAGACCGCATCGCGCTGCTATTCGTGCCGCCTCTGGCTCTACTCGTACACACGGTCCGACCAGCCGTAATGGCTTTAAATGCCCTTGCCAATTTCTGCCTCGTTACCGTCGGCATCAAACCACAGCAAGAAGTCGCCAGCACCTTCACGCGCGACGAAGTGGCCGGATTCGTAGAAGAATCCCGGCGCGAGGGGCTGCTAAGCAGCGACGAAGGAACTTTGCTTTCAGGCGCACTCCGTTTTGATAAGCGAACGGTGCGTTCCGTGCTACTGCCCCTAGAAGAGCTCGTTATCGCCCGACATAAAGTAACGCCGGCCGAGATAGAAAAACTCATCGCAGAAACCGGTTACTCACGTTTCCCTGTTTATAACTCGCGCAAAAAACTAGCCGGATACATTCACCTAAAAGACATTCTGGAAATCGGCGAAGACAAACAAAACGCGCCGATACCCGCCCGCGACATCCGGCCCCTGGCAACAGTTGGCGCGGGTACATCTTTAAGAAGCGCGCTTTCAACTATGCAGCAATCGAGCGCACACCTTGCCGTCGTAACTGGCGGGCGCGGCGCCGTACTTGGCGTTATCACGCTGGAGGACCTACTCGAAGAACTCGTGGGAGAGATTCGTGACGATACGCAGAAGCAGTAGGGAAACCTCTACGGTAAGTGATTGCCGCCCGTCACGCCGATAACTTCCGCCGTGATGTAGCTTGATTCCTGTGACGCGAGAAATACGAACGTCGGCGCAAGTTCGGCTGGCTGCCCCGGCCGGCCGATCGGCGTGTTCTTACCGAATTTCACCAGTTTTTCCATGGGCTGGCCGTAGCTTGGCTGCAGCGGCGTCCATACCGGCCCCGGCGCAACGGCATTCACCCGAATGCCTTTTTCGATCACCATTTTCGCCAGTGATTTCGTAAACGAAGTAATGGCCCCTTTGCTTGCCGCGTAGTCCAGCAGGCCAGGGGAGGGCTGGTACGATTGGATGGACGTAGTATTGATAATACTTCCCCCGGCGGGCATCGTTTTTAGCACTTCCTTGGTGATCCAAAACATCGCGAACACGTTCGTTTTAAATGTATCCTGAAACTGCTCGCTCGAAAGCTCCTGAATGTCTTCGACATATAACTGGCGGCCTGCGTTGTTCACCAAAATATCGATTGGCCCAAGCGCCTCCGTCGCCCGCTTCACAAGTTCCTTGCAAAACGATTCGTCGCTGATGTCCCCCGGTATCGCCACAGCTTTCCTGCCCGCCGATTCAATATGCGCGATTGTCGCATTGGCATCTTCCTGCTCGCCTGGCAGATACGAAAGCGCCACATCGGCACCTTCACGCGCGAAAGCAATAGCCACTGCCCGTCCGATGCCCGAGTCGGCACCGGTAATCAATGCTTTCCTGTTCTCAAGCCGCTTTGCGCCGCGATACGTTTTCACTCCATGGTCGGCTTTTGGCTCCAAGTTAGCGTCCAAACCCGGCTCCGACTGAGTCTGTTCGGGAATATCCAGCTCCCCGAATTGTGACCGTGGATCTTGCATTGTGTATTGATCTTTTTTGCTCATATTTCCCCTCCCATCTCTACCAATTATACGCTTCCCTGCAGCGCTCTGCACGACCGCCCCTGCTACGTAAGTGCGTTATACTAAATGAAGAGGAGTCTCATGAACAAGGATCGTCACTACATTTCTGGACTCGACGGACTGCGTGCGCTCGCCGTGCTTGCGGTTATCGTGTATCATGTGGCGCCGCATATGCTGCCGGGCGGCTACCTTGGCGTGGATATTTTCTTTGTGATCAGCGGTTTTCTTATCACGACGCTGCTCATGACCGAGCATGCAAAATACGGTAAAATCAACTTGCGGCAATTCTGGCTGCGCCGCGCACGACGCCTGCTTCCCGCCCTTGCCGTTACGGTGCTGATTATCAGCTCGGTCGTATTTTTTATACGCGGCGACATTCTCGTGGGGATCGGCCAGCAGATTTTAGGAGCGGCGACCTTCAGCAGCAACTGGATGGAAGTAATAAACGGCACAAATTACTTCTCGAACAATACGACGCATCTTTTCATGAACTTCTGGTCACTGGCCGTGGAGGAGCAGTTTTACCTGGTGTGGCCATTTATGGTTTTACTCTTGATCGGCGTCCTTAAAAAGCCAAAGGTTGGCGTAGTGATTACAGCGCTGCTGGCGTTGGCTTCTGCCGCCTGGATGGCGTGGCTCTTTAACGGCGGCACGTCGGCGACACGCGTTTATTATGGCACCGATACGCATATTTTTGGCCTCATGATCGGTGCAAGCATTGCGTTTATCGCACGAGCTCAAAATACCCACCAGCCACTTCGCCGGATGTCGCAACCATTCTGGAAGCTGCGTCGCTTTGCGCGAACCACTCAGCTGCTCGGGGCGGCAAGCCTGGGCGGAATTATCGTCCTGTTTTTCGCGCTGCCCGACCAGTCACAACTTGCCTATGGGGGCGGCCTGTTCCTTGCCAGTCTCCTTACAGCAATTGTGCTCGTCGCAACGGTTAGCATGCCCGGCGCACTCCAGAAAATGTTCAAACTCAGACCGCTCGCCTGGGTTGGCAGCAGGTCGTACGGCATTTATTTATGGCATTGGCCGGTGCTCGTATTATTACGCTATACGCTACCCCATACAATCGAATGGTGGGTAATTCCGCTAGGTCTCGTCACGCTTACATTTACCGCTGCCGAGTTAAGTTACACCTACCTTGAAATGCCCATCCGCAGACACGGCTTCCGTAAAACGATCCGGCGTGCCGTTGCTTGGCGGCGCATGGAAACGGGCGCGTTTACCGCACGTATCCACACCCGCCCGCACACTGCCATGCTAGCGTTATTTCTCGCGGTCGTTCTTACTGTCTCTGCGGTAATAAACGCACCGACTAAAACCGCAGCCCAGCTTCGGATAGAAGCAGGAGAGGAAGCCATCGCAAGGCAGGCTACAGTCCGTCAGGCGGCTCAGCGGGAAGCTGCCAAACGGCATGTGCCTGTAACCGGGAATAATATTTCGGCAGTCGGCGATTCGGTCATGCTTGGTAGCGCGCCATATCTGCAACAGGTTTTTCCTGGCATAGCTATAGATGCCGTCGTCTCACGCTCACTTACCGGCAATGGCTTGGAAACGATTGAAAACATGAAGCGGACAAAGACGCTGCGCAAGTATGTTGTCGTTGCGCTGGGAACAAATGGCTATTACGGTACGGGCATGCTCGAAAAGATGATACGGGAGCTAAAGGGTTACGACATCGTGCTCGTTACGGCTCACGCCGACAGGGAATGGACGACGCCGAACAATAATGATGCGCACTTGGCAGCAAAAAAACACCACAATATCTCAATCGCTGAATGGGACCGGGCAATTGCCCCTCATCCTGAATTACTCTCAGAAGATGGTATTCATCCGTTCACAGAACAGGGCGACAAACTATATGCCAAATGCATCAAGCAGGCACTGGAAAAATTCAAATAAAAGCTTACTCAACTTCAACGTCGTCGGGAAGACGGTCGTGATGTGTGCGGATAAAGTTTTTCAGCTCTTCAGTACTGCGCGGACGGTTCCACGTATCTAGATTTAGGATTTCACTAAGGGTAACTGCTTCAATTGCAGCGGAATTCGTTTCCATGTTCTTTGCTTTCTTTTTATTTTTATTGCTTTATGTACTTATTTAAGCATAAGTTGTAATAAAAAGCAATAGCATAATACAAATACACCACTCCTTTCTCTCATGTTCTCCCTCGTGCTTTGACCAATCCGCCCCGCTTATGCTATAAATAGTACAGAGGTAGGCAAAAATAAATATACATGTTAAGTTCTCTCGCCATTGTCGCTTTCGCAGCACTCATCCATGCCAGTTTCCAACTGAGCGTGAGTATGCTGACACTCCTGAGCGGCCACGCCATCGGTGCAAAGACAGCCCATACCAAACTACTCCGGCTAACGAGCGGCTTTTTGCTGGGCGTGGGCGTCATGACTATGCTGACCATTTCATTTATCGCTTTCCTTTTTCAGCACGCATTTGGAACTACCGTGCCGCTTCTCGCTTGGGCAATAGCTTGTGGTCTGCTGCTTGGGCTAGGTGTCGCGGTATGGACATTCTACTACCGGCGTGAGCCAGGAACCAGTTTGTGGCTGCCGCGTGGAATGGCCCGCTACCTGAGCGAGCGTACCAAAGCAACCAGACACAGTGCCGAGGCATTTGGCTTGGGTCTTTCGAGCGTTATCGGTGAATTGATTTTTGTTTTGGCTCCGATGATCATCAGCGCGCTTGTCCTGGTACGCCTTGAACCCCTATGGCAACTGGCTGGAGTTGGCATCTACACCGGTATTTCCCTGCTTTCCCTGCTGATCGTGTACGGGCTGGTCGGCAGCGGACACAAGCTCAGCCGCATCCAAAAATGGCGCGAGGGCAACAAGCGTTTTTTGCAGTTTGCCGCCGGCAGCGGTCTTTTGATTCTCGGATTTTACGTATATGTCGACCAAGTCGTCTCCGTAACAGCATTCGCTGCTGGAGGCCGCTAAGGTGGCGAAAGCAATTGACATCATCAAGCGCGAAGGACGACGCCCCAGCGAGCGCTTTGACCGCGATAAACTGCATGCGAGCATCCAGGCGGCATGCCTGAGCGTCCGCAGCCCCGAAGGCGAAGCTGAAATGACCGCAAACACCGTATGTGACGCTGTTATCGTGTGGCTTGAAACAAAACCAGAAGTAACCAGTGCGGACCTGAGACGGAAAGCAGCGGAAGCGCTGGAGCGCCATCACCCCGAGGCAGCATATTTATACAAACACCACCGGATGGTGATGTAAGGAGACAAACATGGCAAAACGAATAAAATTTGACTATGACCTGATTGTTATCGGCAGCGGCGCTGGCGGAAGCGCAGCAGCAACGATCGCCGCCCGGGCTGGCCAGCGGGTTGCCATCATCGAAGCCGACACATTCGGCGGTGACTCGCCCAACTGGAGCGACGTCCCTACAAAAGCCCTGCTCCATGTCGCCCACCTTTACGATGAAGCTCGTCATGGCTCCCGCTTTGGACTGCGCTCCAGCACCATGGGCTACAACTACCCTTCGCTGCGTAACTGGAAAGATCTCGCGGTAAAACGAACGGGCGCCGGCGGTAATCGCAAATTTTACGAGAACGAACACATTGCCACCTATCACGGGATCGCCCACTTCCTCTCGCCAAACGAAATTTCCGTCAACCGCCGTCATCTTTCCGCCGAACGCTTCCTCGTTGCCACCGGGTCGCACTGGGTTGCGCCAAACATTCAGGGGCTCGGCGACATCTCTTACGTCACGCCGCGTACTATCCTCGACGCTATGCGGCCACCTAAAAGCCTGTATATTATCGGCGGCGGCACGGTCGGAATTGAGATCGCCCAGCTAATGGCCATTTTCGGTACAAAAGTTTACATTGCTGAAATCGCCAGCCGCCTCCTGCCCCAGGAAGACGAAGAAGTTGGCGTACTTATGGAGCGTATCCTCAAAGAGCAAAAAGGTATCGCTGCGCTCACACAGACACGCACGCTTATGGCGGTAAAAGATGGCGTCGGCAAACGCGTTACCTACACCCGCGGCGGCGTTGAAAAGTCAATTCACGTCGATGAAGTGTTGCTTGCTACGGGCCGCGTACCGCGCGTTGATTTAGGCCTTGAAAACGCTAGCGTCGCCTACACACCAAAGGGAATTGAAGTGGATGAATACTTGCAAACAAGCGCCCGTCATATCTTTGCCGCCGGTGACGTACTTGGCCACAACAGCCACACTCACACGGCACTACTGGAAAGCCGGGTGGCCGCACACAACCTGCTTCATCCGAAAGCCAAAATTACACCCGATTACACCGCGACGCCGCGTCTGACCTTCACGTACCCAGGCATCGCTTCGGTCGGTCTCAGCGAGGATGACTGCCTTAAACGCGACCTGGCGATTAACAAAGCGATCGCGCCGCTCAATATCATTGCACGCAGCAACACCAGCGACTTCCGCGACGGCTTCGTTAAGATCGTCACCGACAAAAAGGGTGTTATCCTAGGCGGAACGGTCGTTGCGCCGCATGCCGCTGAAATTATCCACGAGCTCACTCTGGCCGTAAAGTTCGGCCTCACCGCTGAGCAAGTTGCTTCTACGCCGCACGCCTTCCTCAGCTGGAGTGAGGCTGTGCGGGTCGCGGCTGCCAAGCTATAAATTACATTACATGCGAAAGTTGCGCGCTTGGATCGACGCACGATTTATAGACGAGCTGCTCAAGACGAATATCACTGCCTTCGAATATGCGGGGATCAATAAACGCAATCTCTTCTCCATCCGCGCCTGGCTTAAAATCGCTCGTTTGTGTTTTCACTTCGTAGACGACCCACATTCCCCAGCGGTCGTGCTTAGACACGAAGAACGTCATCGTCGACAAAAGCCGAGCCTCAAATTCCCCTTCATATCCGACTTCCTCATAAAGTTCCCTGCGGAGCCCTTCTCTATACGACTCACCATGATCGAGGCCACCGCCTGGCAGACTCCATCCACTCCCATCTTCTTTTACAAGAAGAACCTCGCCCTTTTCGTTGCGGATCACCGCCTTTAACGAGACTCGATAAACTGCATTTGGATACTTTCCGCGTTGAATCATGCAACAAGTATAGCATGGTGTTGCAACAGAAGTGGTTCTCTGGTATGATAGAGGACGTATCGCGGGGTGGAGCAGTCTGGTCAGCTCGCGTGGCTCATAACCACGAGGTCGCAGGTTCAAATCCTGCCCCCGCAACCAAGAAAAACGTCTCAGCAGTTTGCTGGGGCTTTTTTCTTGTTACAAGGGCTACCTACTATGGTTTCCTCCGAACAGAAAATTAATCCACTGCTGCAGATTGTTTTCCGGCTCGATACTGCCAGATGAGCTCTTGTCCGGTACCGAGTCAGCCTTTGCTTTCTGGGAGTTTGGCGGTAAGATAAGCGCCTTCTCACCCGGCATACCGAGTCCCAGGTGCTCTCTCATGGCCAGTTCTTCATATTCACTGCTTTGGTAGTATTTTTGCTCGTAGGCAAGATTTTGCGTCTCAAGATCAACCAGCTTCTCCTGGCGTGATTTCGCATCGATTTCTTTTTGCAAATTATAATTACGCTGCATCATGCCGATAGATCCCCATGCCCAGCTGGCACCAATAACAAGCGCCACAGTCACGACAATGTTGTTCATCGTAAGATACCGATGACGAATGTGATAGTAAAGCTTGCGGATGTTTATTTTTTTCATGATGGTTTGGTTTTATTATAGCCTAACAGAGAGGATTACGCTATAATGCCAAGGACGGGGGCGTAGCTCATCGGTTAGAGCAGGCGGCTCATAACCACTTGGTAGTTGGTTCGATTCCAACCGCCCCCACCATGCATGATATAAAAACAAACGCCCCCATGGAGGCGTTTATTCATTTTCAAAAATGCCTACGAGAGCTCAAAGCCTTTTACGTGTCCCCTCGCCTTACGAAGCGCCTTAGTGAAGCGACTTGCCTTAACCTGATCCGCGTTACGGCCACGCTCAATTTCCGTCAAGTACATACCGTCAACGCGTATCTCTGTGAGGTCTTCGTAGCCGGGACGTGAATGATTAGTGGTAAACTCAAGCATCTGACCATCCTCACTTAGTTTCATATCTCGGGTTTCAAACACAGGATACTCGAATGGAGTTTCATGTGCCGTTATACGCGTTGTTTTCTCGTCATCGCCACCTTTGTAGTGGTGGAGATTATTATTAGCACTAACATCACGCTTAAGAACCAACGTGAGAGGCTCGCCATTATGCTCACCTTTAACAATAAGGTGAGCTTCGGTACTGAGACTTCCCGCTCCCTCAAAAGCATCAAACCCTTTCTTGCGTACATCCGAGTCTCCGAGCTCAACGCCTCGGGCAGTAAAGGCCGGAGCCGAGGGTCCATAAATATTAGCATGACGCTCCGGATACTTAATAGGCACTGCAGGTTGGGTCTCAAGAAGCTCTTTTAGCGTGGTGTTTGCCTTTTGTAAAATTTCTCGTGGAGTTTTAGGCGATTTTTGTGTGGGATCTTTATCCATATCATTACGTTAACATAAGTTTTATAAATATACAAGTATATGGTGCCTCTACGAAGACGGGGGTGCGCTTCTTTGCCTGACGCGTGACCCCAATCAAAAAAGCCCCTCCAGACCAGATTTGCGCTGGTCTTTTGGGGCAATTTTGGCACCTGTTTGTTTGATACTACTATACCACCAAACGTGCTAATGTTTCAAGTTATTTTTTCTTGCTGATGGTCAGGAAACCGTTGCGTGGGTTTTCTTTAACTTCGCGGTCAGCTGGAAGATCGGTTGGTTCACCCTTAGCGTTCTTTTCTACCTTTGCGAAAAAGTAAATTGTCTGTGGCTTACCACCGCGCAGCGTGACATCGGTCTTGTGCAAGTAGTAAGTAACACCCTTCGAGTTTGTGTGCTTGTAAGCCATAAGTTCTATACCTCCTATTAGTTCTTACATCTGCTAGCGTACCGTCTCAAGAAGGCGGTGTCAACAGTTAAATACCCCTGTAGTGGCGTTTTAGGAGTAATCGGAGTACCCCAAGACTGATGAGGCGTACTGCGATCATCAGCAAAATGATGAAACAAACAAGGACCGACAACCCCGCAAAATCAGGTGACCAGAGAGGACTTGCGAAGCTATAACGGTAGAGACTTGTGTTTGGAAAGACAACATTCTTCGCCGGATCAGGTGATGGCGGATACTTGGCCAGCTGATCTGCAAAACACTGCACATACTCTGGCGACCACGCGCTGAACTGCGGCTTACAGTACGCCTCAGCCTTCACGTTTATATTACCGTTCGGGTTGCCGTCATCCTTCGCTGCTTCCACTATTTTTTTCACATCGCGGTTATATTGATCTATCAGATAGAACGGACCCGGCTCAGCGTTCATGTGCTGAGCAGCATACCGCTGTAAATCATACAACCTACGCTGTATGGTATCTACGTCGCCGGCTTTGTCCGCCGAGAGCACGGCATCACGCCGCTGTGCCATGCCGATGTTATTCAGACGCAAAAACGTCGCCGCAACAAATGCCACAAGGAGAAATAAGATGAGCAATTGCCACGTTTTTACCCGTTGCAATTGTCGTATACTTCTTTTAACTCGCCGTTTGTCTGCCACTGAAAAAATATCCCACCTGTGCTACTCCTATTATTGTAGCATGAGCGTTACCGCTGGTAGAGATGAAACTTTGCCGACATAATGAGAAGCGAGACTGCAGCAGCCAAAAAGAAAAAGTGACGCATGCCATCAACCCCAAAAGCCGCCACAAACGCCATGAACGCGACCCCTGCAAACGTTGCGCCAACGTTTACCACGATCTCAATACAGCCAAGGTACGTTACCCGATGCCCGGAAAGATCGGCCGTATCGAACATGCCGCGCGTGAACGCCATGGCGTAACCGGTCGTCGCGGCTTCGTTTGCGGCATTAACGCCAGCCACGACTGCCGGCGAAGTAACGAACGGCCGCGTCAGGTGAACCAGCGCGTTCACAACTGTCATGATACGCAGCAAATCTCCGCCCCGCCGCCGATCGATCAATTTCCCGTACACGTATGAGGCCGCCAGAGCCGCAAGCAGAACCACCGAAAGCAATGCGCCCAGTTCAGCATAAATTTTATTACCGCTTATCCCTAAAACCGCGACAGCGACAAACAACGACCACACGGTACCCGAGGCGATGGCATCAAATCCAACCGCAGCCTCGGCCACGAAGCTGCGCCACGCCATTCTCCATGGAAATCCGCGAAAAATAAGCTTCTGATGAGTCGAAACGGGCTCACCGGTTTTAAATAATGGCACCGCCGCAATCGCAAAAAGGATCGCCGCTGCCCACATCGTCGTCTGTGGTCCGGCAACGAACGCCAGCAATCCGCCAAGCAGTGGACTCAATCCCGTCGCTACCTTTTCCACGATATTCATGTAAGCGATTTCCTTTCCCGCATGCAAAGGGCTCTTTACCTTGGAAAAATCAATCAAATGACAAAGATCATACAGCGCCGAAGACGCACCCTGGACCATTCCAGCCACGATCAGCGCCGATATTCCCCACTCTGGAACATACACGTAAATAATCATCGAGGGGATATAAAGCAAATTTGAAAGCAGCATACCGTGCTTCGGTCCTACGAGTGCCGCGTACTTTGCCGCTGGCAGCGAAATAAGCACCTTGAAAGTGTAGAAGAGCGTCCAGTAGCCGGCAATAAAGAGCAGACTATAGCCATTCTGATACAAAAATACCGATACGAATGCCGCTGAGATATTGATGGCAAGCATGCGCATCATCCGCGAAGCATACAGCTCGGACACCTCGGAAAACGTGGCGTAACGCCAGAAATGGCGGCGTAATAATAACCGGTGAAAAATTTGTTGGATCATATTTGTTTTTTGTTATCGCTTGCCCTTATTACACCACATCTGCCCCTATAGCCGCAAGTGGTATACTGAGGATATGAACATTTTCTTTTCTGGAATAGGAGGCGTCGGCATCGGTCCGCTGGCTGAGATCGCGTTTGATGCTGGATACAAAGCACAGGGCTCGGATATGAGCGAGAGCCTGATCACGGCAAAGCTGCGTAAACGCGGCATTCCAGTCAATATCGGGCAGGATGGCGAGTTTCTTCAAACCTGTCACGAAACCGCCAAGATCGACTGGTTTGTCCACACCGCAGCACTGCCGGCCGACCATCCGGAACTACTGCTCGCTAAAAAACTCGGCATTAAAACCGCCAAACGCGACGAACTGCTGGCGCATATCATCGAGGAGAAAAATCTCAAACTTATCGCGGTTGCCGGCACACACGGAAAAACCACGGCGACGGGCATGCTCGTATGGACGTTCATGCAGCTTGGCCTTCCGGTTAGCTATTCTGTCGGCTCGACGCTCAGCTTCGGACCCAGCGGCAAGTTCGATCCAAACAGCAGCTACTTCATTTACGAGTGCGACGAGTTCGACCGTAACTTTTTGCATTTTAGACCATATCTTTCGCTCATTACGTCAATCGATTACGATCACCCCGACACCTACCCGACCAAAGATGATTACATGGCGGCCTTCAAGCAGTTCATCGATCAGTCGCAGCATACGATCATGTGGTCTGAGGACAACAAAAATACACAGGCTACTGCCGAAAACGGTTGGATATTAAACGAAAATGAGACGCTCGACGTTCGTCTGCCTGGTGCCCACAACCGGCGCAACGCGACGCTAGTAGCGAAGGCGGTTGAATATTTACAACTCGGCTCCCCCGAGCGCGCCGTCGAAATTCTCGGCGAATTCCCTGGCACCAACCGCCGCTTCGAGCGGCTTGCCGACAATCTTTATAGCGATTACGGCCACCACCCGACTGAAATCGCCGCCACACTGCAACTTGCCCGCGAGCTCAGTGATCACGTCGTTTTGGTATATCAGCCGCATCAAAACGTCCGCCAACACGAAATCCGCGGACAATACACCGATTGCTTTGAGAAAGCCGACAAAGTCTACTGGCTGCCAACATACCTTTCGCGTGAAGATCCGAATCTGCCAATTCTAACGCCTGAGGAACTGACGGAAAATCTCACCAATAAATCAGCCGTTTCCATTGTCGATCTCAACGACGACCTCTGGAGTGCCATTGAAGCCGCACGGCATGACGGCAAGTTAGTACTCTGCATGGGCGCAGGTACTATCGACGGTTGGGTACGCTCCAAATTAGCAGGCTAGCGGTTGTCGCCGCTGCCACCAAGCAGACCGCGCTTTTGCCGACTGGCAAGTTTCTCAATATTTTTCTTTCCAACTTCTTCAAACGGAATGTCAAAATAATCGGCGAGAATCGCCACATACCACAGCACATCGCCCAGCTCTTTAATCAGATCTTCTCTGTCGAGGTTCGAAAAATCACTGCCGCTGTCGCGTACGATTTTCTTGGCTTTTTCCGCAATTTCTCCCGCCTCGCCGCTCAATCCTAAAATGAGGTGGAAGATCTCATTTTTCTTATCTTTTGGCGCGGCCGTGCGGCGTGCCGCCGTTTGGTAGTCGTTTAAATTCATACTTCTACTATACAAGCGGCGGCGTCGCTTTGACAAAGTTTATCTTCAGGCCTTCGCCGATGTAACGTGCTTCGTAGGTGGTTTGTATTTTATAGGCATCCAGGAGGTCGGATTCGTGCAAGTCAAAACTCAGCTCTTCGATGTGCCACCCTTCTGCAACAAGCTGCTCCAAACTCCAGTCGAAAAGATTTTTTGCGTCGGTTTTAAAGTATAGCGCGCCGTCTTTTTGCAGCAGATGAGCGTACATGAAAAGGAATTGCGGGTGCGTCAGACGATGTTTTGCCGCGCGTTCTTTCGGAAACGGGTCGGGAAATGTCACCCAGATTTTTTCAAGCGAATCGGGCGTGAGAAGTTCCGACAGCTGACCGGCCCGAGCGCGAAGGAACTGAATATTCGACAGCCTCTTCTCTTCCGCCTGGCGAGCTCCGTTTTGCAAGCGGTCGGCTTTTACGTCAACCGCGACTATATTTTTGCCGGGTTCATTTTTTGCCATTTCCACGCTAAAGAATCCCGTCCCCGCTCCCATCTCCAAAATGTCAGGCCGAGGACTATTCTTCCACTCGTCTACCTCAAAACACAGCGGCGAATTATGAAACAGGGCGAACCGGTACTTTTTGCGTTTACGCGTAATAATGAAATCTTCGGGATTTAGTGTCATCGTAGGCGCTCCAAACCGTCCGGCTGTAGGCGATATAGTTTAGAAGGCGTGTTATCGGTAACTGCGCCGCCATCCACGTAAAAATCCACCGCATCGCCAAAGTATGCTTTTGCCTCCTCGATCGTTACCGCCGGCACTTCGCCTTCAGGATTAGCGCTTGGCGCAACCAGCGGGCCGGTAGTTGCCAGCAGTGCGCGCAGCCTTTCGTCAACTGGCAGACGATACGCGATCGACGCGTTACCGCGAACAATCCACGCCGGTTTTTCGCTTGGTAGAATCACGCTGTTTTTGCCGGGCCATAGATCTTTCAGGCGCTCTAAAGTTGCTTCGTCGTACGTTTCAAATAACTGAGAAACCGACCCGATCAAAACAATCGGGGACTTCGTTGG
>CAMLDM010000005.1 GCA_946479025.1 uncultured Candidatus Saccharibacteria bacterium
CCACTCCCGTATAGTGAATCTATTCCAAAAGCTTGTGTTCATGTTGTTCTACCCTCTCTACTTTGCCTGTTTTTTTGATAATACATCGTAGTCGCCCCAGGCGGATTGGCCGAAGCCCGGGTGGGTCCGGTGGTGCATGTGAACGCCTTCGTGGCCGCTCTTGTTTACTTTATCTTGCGGGTCTGGACCGGTATTACCCTCGATGGTGGTGACATATTTCCCCTGAACTCCCACAACAAGGCCGGTGTGGTGCGTTCCGTAGGTAACGACACTTCCTGGCTTAGGATCTGATGATGGGCTCTGTCTTGCTCCCACCCTTCCGAGGTAGCTGTAGAGTGATGGGACCGAAGCGACGCCGGCACTTGAGGGGAATGGGAAGCCGGCCGTTTTATATACATAGTTCACGAACATTCCACACCATGCAAGCCCACAACTACCGAAGCCGGCCTCTTTTGCGTATTTCTTAATGTTTCCGGCGGCATCACAGTTGTCTCCGCGGTCTTCAACGACCTTCTTATTCCATTCTGCGCAGGCAATCTGCACGACTTTATTGGTTACCTGCACCCAGCCGGCAGGAGCGTTTTCACACATGCCCGTTTCGGCGTCGCCCTGACAGCCGTCGCCGCCCGGGTCGTTGCCAAGCGCAGTGTTCGCCTCAACCTGACTGTGGAATTCCGTCCATACATCACCAGAGTATTTATCGCGTGAGCCGGAAACGCCGAAACGCTCGTATAAGTAGCCGAAAGAGTGTCCGGCTTTGATAGCTGCGTCTTTCGTATCACCCTTGATGTCTTGGAGTGACGGGTATGCGCTAGACGTCGAGCCCTTAAGTGCCTTCTTCCATGGTGAGACGTTGTTCATTTCATACCATATGAAATCAAGTTGCACCTTTAGATCGAGCATATCCTTACTGCCCGCCCAGTTTTTGAAAGAGTCTTTTTGGGGTCCGTCCCAGCGGTCACCTTTGCTCCACTGGGCAATACCGCGGCCCGGTCCGCCTTTTTGTACACTTTTTGGGTTTACGCCCGACTCCTGCATGAGGTTACCGACGATGCCGGCCGCTTGTGCTGCAGACAATCCTTTGCCGGTAAAGTAAAAGAATGCTTTTTTCTTGTTTTCACCCTCTACCAAGCTGGCGTCATTACTGGTTCCGACGTTTGAACAGGTTGGGTTGTAGAAAAGAATATCATTACCTCCGTAAAACTGCTGATCGATTGAAGAGCCATCCGTCCCTCCTGTAGGCGAGCCTCCGCCAGGAGGCGTATCGGTAGTGCTGTTACCGCCGCCAGGAGGAAGCGGAACCGTATTGCTAACGCCGCCATCAACAGGTGGAACGGCCAACACGTGGGTACTTGAAGTGACACCCAGCAAAAGCGAAAATACTACAAGCAGGCCCCGTGACAATACGATAAGTGATTTTCGTTTTTTCTTCATCTCCCCATTCCGCCCATCGCTGGCGTTAGCCGGTTAAAATTAAACACGGATGCGATATTGCGTGACAGGCCACCTGTTGAAGCTGCTGCATTCACCGAAGTGTCTGGTGTGTTCGGATCAACGGCGTGAATGGTTACGACACCGGTTCCAACATTGAACCCAAGGACGTTTGCTGATTGCCACCATAAGTCCACGGCGCGCGGAAGGCCGTTAACGTTTCCACCACCGGTACCTATATCCTGCTTGGAGGCGATGATGGTTTTACCTGATGGTTTAAATTTGATCTCGAGTTTTGTACATGCAGGAAGGTCACCTAGCGCTTTGCCACCATCCAGTTCGGCAAACGATATCGTTCCTGTAAGATGAGGATCGTTCTTCTCGTTACAGTTTTTATCGCCCTTCTTGAGGTGTCCGGCAATTCCATAGCCATTGTCGTTGCCGCCATTGTCCGCCCAGTTCGCTTGCCACAAACCGCCACTTTTTTGTTTGCCGCCAAACACACTGGCACCGACATCCTTTCCAGTAATAGGGATGTTTCCGATTGCTATGTATTTGACATTGCTTCCGGTATCTTTTGGCGGGTCTTGATCCATGTCTGTCTGAGTATTGTTGTCTATGGTGTAGAGGTGGAAATACTTCCATGCCTCAGTTTTATTCTTTTTGCTATAGCATATAGGATCGAGCAGGTCGTCGGGGTTTCCTACGTCGGAGATGAATTTGCCAGCAACGTCATCACTACACTTCTCCTTGAACGTCGCGTAGTCGCTATCCGGGATCGGGTCACCATTTTCGTCGATCTGTTTGTGATTGTACATCCAGTCGATGACGGTGGTAGGATCTACAGACTCCAGCATGTTCGTGTCGTTGAAACCATAGCGCACGTTACAGAACGGACTCGTCGCAAGATTTTGGCTGTCGAGGAGCTTATCTTCACAGTTACTGAAAGTATCGTTAGCGGCCAGGGAGTTTGGGGTGATCAGTCGACTTGGATTGAGGGCTGAGAGGATAGTTGCCGGTGCAGAAAGAAGACCGCCCATTTTTAGTTTGGATGCGAAGCTGTACATTGAGGCGACAACAGAATTGCTGGCCGAGTACGGATCATTGATGTCAAACAGGTTGCTTTTGGCGTGCATATCGGCAATGTACTGATTTGTAGAGTTGTCATTAAACTCCTTGAACGCCGAATACTCATCTTTCGTAAGAGGTGCCAAGCCTTCTTGTTGTCCGGTCATGGCGTTTTCTGCATCGAAGCCGTTTGCTATGGTGTCCATAGCCTTCACGCCGTCCTCGCTTCCGGTAAGTTCCGTGCTGGAGATCGCACGGGCCATGTATGGAATGAAGTATTTTGAAAGCATGTACTGTGCGAGGAACATACCAATCGCACTCTTGGCGTAGCTGAAAAGTACCTTTGTAAGCGTACCGCCGGCCTTCTTCAAAGCCTCTTTTGTTAGCTTGCCTTCGACCTTTTTCGCGATAAGTGCCTTAACCTTATCTTTTATGATTTTTGCCGCCTCCTTTTTCGCGACTTCCGATAGTGTCTTTGTAACAACTTTTACGGCCGCTCCCGCACCCGGGATGAAGCTAGTTAGAGACAGCGCCCCTACGACGAATGGGTTAGTGAAAACCTTACAGATGGTCTGGATAGTTTTTTTGCCGCCCAAGTGGTCGTTAACCCAGCCCACGGCGGCGGCAAAGAGGCGGATGGCGCTGTTGCCGAGCGCACTCGACGTGACTGGTTTTTCCGGCACGGAGTTGTATTCGGAATATTGGTAGCCGACAGAATCACCAAAATCGTCGCCATATTCGTCTTGGCGCTCAAGGATGGTCATCGCCTTTTCTGCGGCGTCGCCGTTTTCGTCGGACGTACCTGCCGTCGCTTTAATTTTATCCGCTGTTGATAAGAACTGTGTTGAGTAGCGCATGGCATTTTCAATTTGAATCGTCCTTGCCGTGGCTACGATGGCATTGCTGGTTTGATATGCCACGCAGAGACCTGTAATAAGGCTGGCGGGATTGAGGAAATTAAGCGCTTTTCCAAGCCCTTTCTTGAGGCCGCCTGCCGTCGGCGCGTCGGGCATCGTGGCAACTCCCGCCGGATCTGATGGAATCTGCGGGACGTCCTCTCCTTTTGAGGCAAGGTCGGCCAATCTTGCGCCTTCTTTTTCTATTTCCGCCGTATCCGCAGGAAGCCCATCGACATTCTGGCCGCTGGCGGGCTTACTTTTGCCGGTTTTCGGGTCTTTTGTTGTTGTATTCTTTTCGCTATCCACGCCAACGGTTGTGGATTCGCCGGCCTCGGCCTTGTAGATGCTTGCTTTGGCGGCTTTTTGATCACCCTTCTTACCCCAGTCCGGTTTGGTGACGAGCTTCGCCTTGGCTCGTACGAGCGTTGAAGCAACGCCGTTCCAGGAGAACCAGCGCGGCGCAAAGACGGCGCGACTCAGGTCGCGTAGGTCGGAATTCGACTTCAATACTTTCTTATACTGGCTAGCCTTTACCTTTGTGCCGTCCGGCATGACGAGTGTTCTTCCGCCGGTATACCGCTGGGTAAGTTTGTTTAGCGTTACGGGCGAGCCGCTTTTATCAAGCAGATCACCGCCCATTTGTCGAAGTCTTTCGATCTGATACTTCTTGAGACCGTCGTATTTACAGCGGATCTTTACCGTACACAGCTTGCTGCCAATCTTACCGCCCGTTCCGAACATGCGGTTTTCCAGAATGAAATCCGAGCGGACCGAGACGACCGAGCTGTTGGAATCAAATTTGTTAGCAACGGCCTCTTTTATATGAATAAGTGCGCCCGCAGGGGCGAAAAGTCCGCCAAGCCCGATGCCGCCGCCGACAAGCAGGCTCACAATAAGTGCTAACGGCCCCTTTTTCTTGGCGTTGGCGCCGAAGAACATCTTTTTGCTGTTGCCGTTTTTGTCTTTGCCGCCGATGTAGGTGGTTTTCCAGCCGCCGCCTTCCTCTTCATCCTTCACGTTATCGACGTTTTTTGTGTTGCCTGCTCCGCCAGCTGCGGAACCGGCGTGGTGCGCACCTCCAAATTGTTCGGCAGACTTTAACTCTCCAGGATTGTAGGCGTCATCCTGTTCTTCTCGAGTGTTGGGTGTTTTTGCTGCCATAGGATGTTTTTATTATACGTTATGTTCGCCCGGATTTAGATAACTTTTATTCATAACCGGTTCGCCTGGTTGCGATTGCTGCGATTGCTGGGCTTGTTGTGCTGCAGCTTCTTTCAGTGGGTTGGTAGTGATGAGCCCTTGTTCGGTCTGCGAGGCCATAATCTGAATATGGACGTGATTTTGTCCGGCAAAGAACAGCCCCTGCCCGACCGGGAAGTTGGCGAGGCGTTTGCGCTCTTCCTCAGTAAGCTTGAAAACGTCGGATAACACGTCGACGGCACTGGACGACTGCTTTAGTAGTAACTGCATCGACGAGTTGGCAACAATCGCACGGCCCATTTTGCTTCCCATGAAGTCTTCCACGTCCTGGGTGATGGTAGTAAGGCCAAGGTAGTATTTTCGGGCGCGTTTGGCGAGACTAAACAGAAAGTTTGCCGAGTCGTCGTATTTCATCAGCTGCCACGCCTCATCTACGACAAGCATGCGTTTTCGCAGGTTGGTGCGGGTGATGTTCCAGATATGTGAAAGCACGATGTACATGGCGACCGGACGGAGTTCGTCCTCGAGGTCACGGATGTTGAAAACCACCATGTGGTTGTTGATGTCGATATTTGACTGCTGTGAGAAAATTCCGGCGAACGTTCCCGTGGTATATTTTCGAAGACGCTGTGCAAGCGCCGGGCCGGTACCGCCCATGTGAAGCAGCGTGTCATAAAGGTCGGCAATGGTTGGCGGCATGGAGTTGTGGGTCAGCGGGTCGCTGGTGATGCCGGCACGGGCATACGTGTCGATAAGTCCCTGGTCGAGGTCGGCTTCTTCGGCTGGAGTAAGTGCGCTCATCACCTGGCCGGCGGCGGTTGCCTGACTGCCGCCGAGCATCAGACGAAACAGCCCGTGCAGTGTCACGAGGTTGGCGCGGAGCGCGTCGTCCGCTTCATCGCTGTCAATAACGCGCGGCAAGTCGAACGGATTAATGCGTGTGTCGGCGTTGAGGCTCAGGCGAATATAACTTCCGCCCACGGCCTCGGCAAGCTTCTGATACTCGTTTTCGGGGTCGATAATAAGAATATCTGCGCCGATCATCATGCTGCGCAGCGCTTCGAGCTTCACGGTAAATGACTTACCGGCACCAGACTTTGCGAAGACCACCATGTTGGCGTTTTCCAAAGAGAAACGGTCGAAAATAACAAGGCCGTTGTTGTGCATGTTGATGCCGTATAGCACGCCCTTTTCCTGTGTGAGGTCTGCCGAAGTGAACGGGAAGCTGGTAGAAATGGCGCCGGTGTTCATGTTGCGGCGGATCTGTAGCTGGTCGCTCATTTGTGGGATGGTACTGTTGAGTCCTTGCTCTTGCTGGCTTGAAGCCACTTTGCTGAAGATGAGCTGCTGGCCGAAGAGTGTTTCGATCTTGTGCTGGACAAAACCGAGCTCATCCATGCTGTCCGCGTAGAGCGTAACGTATAGGCCGTAGCGGAAAAACCTCTCGGCACCCACTTGCAGCTGGTCGCGAAGTTCCTCGGCGTCTTGCAGAGCTGCCTCAAGGCCTGGGTCGCGGGTCTTGCCCTTTTCGCTGTTGATCGACATCGTGGCTTCAAGTTGCGTTACTTTTTTGCGCAGGTTGTTAAGTACCACCTGGCTTTCAACCGGATAAATGAACATGCTGATATCAAGTACTTCGTCGATGTTGATGAGCGAACTCAGCCAACCGGTGTAAATCTGGCGCGGGTAGCCGTAAATATATATCGTGCGGCCGTATTTGGTGCCAAGACGAAAATGGCTGGCGTGAATTTCAAGGCTACTTGGCGCGATAAGGTCGCGCAGCGTCGTCATACCCTTCAAAAAGGCCTGCTCTACCTCAGCCTGCTCGCGTGCGCGTTGCTGCGCAGCAATATCTACCGGATCAAGTTTTTTCTTTGCCATGCTTACATTTCCCCTTCTTGTAGGTGTGGTCGCGGTGCCTCGCCCTTGCCCTTTTGGACAAATGTGCTTGTGACATTTTCAAAGTCGCCCAGCGGTTCGCGCACGGCAGTATCAGGGTTGTACATATTATAGTAAAGCTCACCGAGTTCTTTCGTGTTGAGCTGGACGCTATTGACGCCGATCTGGAAAAGTCCGCTCGTTACGGAGTCGACGCGGTTCTTGATTTCGTCCCGGGCCTTATCGTAGGTGATTTTATCGATTTTTGTCGCGGTAGTTTGCGGCTTGGCGAACAGTTTTCCGAAAATTCCCTTCGCCTGCTCCTTCACATTGGTGAGGTCGCCGGATGGAAAATACGGAATAACCACAAAAAAGCTCTTGTCCATAATGTTCGCCTCCTGGCTTAGGACATCGATGAAGTTGATATAGTCATCCATTAAGACGTTCAACAGCATGTTGTCTTGGGAACGGCGAATCGTCGTAAGACGGTCGATGTATGGGCCGATGTCAACGCGCTGCGAACGGATGAAAATCTGAATCGGGAAATACAGTGCATTAAGGAAGTTCTGGTAGCTGAACTCCACACCTTCGCGCTCGCGCGAGCTCATAAGGTCGAAGTTGATGGAGCGGCACGCGATAACCGCACGGAAGCTGCCGTCGCTCATAATCACCATACTGTCGCGCATTTCTGAAATAAGCAGGCTATTCTGCGTCGTGTTTTGTACCTGTTTCGGCTTGGTGCCGCTGGCCGCCGCCGATGGAACCGGCGGTTGCTGCTGTGGACCACTGCCTACGGCACCGGTTGGAACAGCTGCAGGTGGTTGTTGATTACTTGGAGGCACTTTCCCACTCTTCCTTTGATGATAGTCATCACTTAGCGCAACGAGATAACCACTTCATCTTCTTGTTCGCGTTGATGAATGCGGTTTGCCTCGTGCGCAATTGTCTCAATAGATAAATCTGAGTTGTTTGCAAGGTTTATTATATCAGGCGAGACGGGTTTTTCGCTAGTATCTGGCTGCGGTTTTGGCGGCATAGTTTGTTGCTGTGGCGCGCTCTGTTCGCTCAGTGGTTGTACGACCGATTGATGGATTTCGTTCGGGTACGGATTATAAGTAACATGTGGATCCTGACTCTCGCCTGTCGGTGTGAGTGTGGCGTATGGGTCGGCAATCGGAGGAACTATCGTAGCAGGCTGTTGTGGCTGAGGTGCGTTCATTTTACTGAGCATTTCTTCGTGACGCTTGGTGTCCGCCTGGTCGATCATAGAATCGAATGACCTGGCGACGCCACTCTCTCCATCCAGAATATCCTCGGTCTGCTGTGCGGCCGCATATACGTCGTCTTGCATTGCGCCGCCCGGCGTTTGCATGCCGACGCCGCGTACGGCCCAGCCACCCGTATCCACGATGTCGGCAAGGTATGAAAGCCGTTGTTCGGCCTCGGTTTGAGACAGGTCTTTTGCGCGCTGCACCTCAACGATCTTCGGCGCCGTCACCTCCACAAGCGACTGAGTACCATCCGGTTGCCACAGGCGCTTGCGAGGCTTCAGATAAAATGATACTACTGCGGCGAGGTAAATCTCCATCGGCTGATCCTTACGTAGTGGAAGTGCTAAGGCGCCAAAAAGAACGACGATCGGCAGTGGAATGATGGCAAGCGGGATAAAAAGCTGACTTAATCCCCAGCCGAGCGCAATACTAATAAGCGCCACAATAAGATAAATGAATTGCCGGAAACTGAACGGACCGATCAGTTTGTCTTCAGCTTCAACGTCTTGGGGTACTTTGTAGACGGCCATATTAGTATTAGTATAGCATTTCGTTTATGTGGAATGTTTATCGATCTTTGACTATCGCCAAAAACTACCTGCCTGCAACACCTTTGAGAATACTGCGCTTCGAATCGTCCAAATTGGCGGCAACGCGAGGATCATCAAGGACTCGCTCTGCCTGCTCTTGGCTGATTTTTCCATGATCCACCATTTTCTTGAGGCTTTTCGAATGCTGGCCGGCAAGTTCGTTATCGGAAAGCGTGCCAGTGTAGTCGGTGTCTGAGAGCGGCTTTGCCTCATCCGGCTTTGCATTTGCCCACGAAACAACGTCCGCACCTTTTTGCTTTGCGTACTGACCATGCTGCTCTCGAACATTTTCCTTCAACTTGTCGGTAACCGCGCCCAGTCCTGCCTGTACGGATGCGTCGCCCCCTGCGGCTTTTTCTTCTGCCTTTTGTACGGTGTCCCTGAACGTACTTATTCCGCCGCTACCAGAAGCAAAAAGAATATTTTGCGCAGCCACAGCCTGGGTTTTGTTACCGGTTGCGATTGCCTCTTCAAGGGCCTTTGCCGGGTCGTTTTCAAATTTGATGCGCACAAGCGCTTCCATATTGTGGACGTCGTCTTGGAACATTTTCTTTTCCTGACTAATGGCCGAGGCAACCACGGCCGCCCTGACATTTTCATTTGCGTCGGCGATAACACCACCACCAGCCATTTGTTTGGCGAACATATTCTCGCCACCATTTTCTGCGGCCTTACCAGCAATATATGCTGTGTTTGAGTCCTTCAAAATTCCTTCGCGCATGGAGAGCACGGCCTGTCTTCGGGCTTTACGCCGCACCATCGACTGTCCGAAGCGGTATTTTCTGCTACCAAGCGCATTTGAGTCGCGAAGCATTTCGCGGTTCTTGCGGTATCCCTCGGCGCCCTTTTTCATACGGTCGAAAGGTCCTTTGTTCGGGTTATTGATAAAGCCGCCGAACCGGTTCAGGACGCCGCCCGCCGTCCTCATGACAATCGGTGTGATCGCCAGCGGAATGATGGCCACCATCGCACCCATGATCTGAATAGCGATTTTATATGGCCCGTTGGCGGTGCCCATGACCACCTTTGAGGCTAGCGCCGAAGCGCCGAAGATAATCGAAATAATAGGAAACATAAGGAGGAGGGTTTGGAATAGCTCGCGCCACTTTTTAAACAAAGACTCGGTATTTGGCAATAAGTATGCAACAAACGCCAGCGGTGCGACGACGATCAGTAATATGATAAGCGCCTGCCGGAGCGTTAGTACGAGAAAAACAACCACGATGGCGAGGAGCACGACGACAAGTGCCGGAACAAGAGCTGAGAGGCCTACGTACAAAAGGGCCCCGACAGCAATAGTCCCCTCTATGATGCCGACGGTCAGAGGTTCCCATCCCGGTCCGCCTCCACTCCAGCCGCTCGGAGCTTTGAGTCCGGCGTCGAGACTATCGAAGAGTCCCTTGAGCGACGTACCCAAGATGTTTGAGATATCTACGGCAATGGCACATAGCCAATAAGATATGTTCACCAGCACCGCCGATACTATGAGTTTCGGGAGCATCTTTTTTATGCCGTAATTAGTAATGCCGATACTTGATACCTGAGACATAATAATAAGGATGAACGCGATGACGAACGCGACGTTGGCGAAGTTGCGCATAATTGACCAGGCTTGATAAATACTGTTGTCTGGTCCCGTGCTTGTGAGGAGTGGCTGCACTGTGAGGAGGCTTGAAACGAATAGATATGCCGCATCAACCACCTTCGACAGGAACTTCATAACCGGACAAATAAGCCAGCCGATCCCCTGAACGACACAACTGGTTTTTTCTGCGTTCGGGTCCTTGTTTGCTTCGTCTAGTTTGCCCTGGGCGACAAGATCGGTACATGTTTTTGTATCTGCGGCGGATATCTTATTACTTTTAATATGGAAGTAGACACAGTTTCCATACGCAGACGTACATTCTTCCGCCTGTTTGCCTGTTTTTGTACAGGCCGTAAGGGTCGCACCGGAAATTGGCGTGATTCCAACCCCCGCGCCATTAAACGCTCTCACGGACTTACAGGTATCATCGTCGCCTGCCTTGCCCGCATTAGTGAGACATGCGGTAAACTTGCCACAGTTCGAATCTGGCGGGAATGGGCCAACTTTGTTTTTACATTCAACGATCAGGCCAATTGCCGTTTGGTCGCTAAGGGCGTCGGCGTGGCTCGTAGGAACAAACGCCAAGTTCACAACGCTTGCGAGAACGAAGACAAAGGTGAAGGCACGAAATAATTTCATTTTCATAATACTTATGCTAGCTAGCTACGTAAGATTATGAGGTATAGCCGTAAAAAATAAAAGCCCGCGCCATGCGGACTTTTATGTGAATAATACTACTACTCGGACGTCTTATCTATACGGCCGCCCACTATTTTGTCGACGCCACCGTGTTCACTAAGGATATAATGAAACACCCGTTCGCCATCGAGCGCCTTGTCGTGTCCGCCGAATTCACTGGTTTTTAGTAGCGTAGTGATGTCGGTTCGGGTTCCGTACGGCATCGCAGTAACCCCTTCACCGTCGACGCTTTTGTTGACAGAAAGTGTAAGACCGTAGGGTTTGCTGCCTTTGGGTAGGCTGGCATTGAACGCATCAACTTCGTGCGCCATGTGTTCGATGGAGGAGAATAATTCTCCGGACGGTAGGATGCCATCTGCGTCACCACCCGATCCCTTTCCGAGGAGTACTCTTTTGGCGGCTGGAATAATAACCCTCTTTCGTAGGTTGTCGTCCCTGGTATTTATGATGGCGTTAAAATCTTTGAGGATCTTGTCGTTTTTTTCAGCAGGCGAAAGGTTGCTCGGTACTTCGAAACCTTTGGCCACCTTTCCTACAACCTCTTGGTCGGTAGAGTCGTATGTCTTGCCCATGACTTCGAAACGGGACGATCGTTCAGGGGGTTGAACGTCGGGGCTTTTGGCCGGTGTTGCTTCATGCCCTGGATTTGCCACCGCAGTTGCCGCAGGATTTTTTGCTGAAACTTCCTTAGTGTTTCCGCTGTGACCTTTTGCCTCAACACCCACTCCAATAGCGGCGGCCGTCAAAGCTGTTGTTGCTAGTCCGCCGGCCGCAACCTTGATAAGGAGCCCTCCTCTCCTATTTTGAGAATTGTCCTCTTCTTCGGCGGAAGTTTGTGGTCGTCGTTCATTTGTATTCATATTTTTTCCTTTTTATCTTTTTATATACTATATTAGCGCCTAATGATTGATTATCCTACCGGGTCGTTCTGTGCTTCTATATTAGTAATCTTTGAGACGCCGTCCCTGCTTAACCATTTCACGTCCAGTACATCCCAGCCCGTCAGCTTGCTACCGGCCGGAACGCCTGCCCTTTCGGCGTTATCAGTATATGTGTAGTAGAGCTTTGCTTCCTGCATGCCTGGTTCTGTGTTTTCTATCACTTCTATTCCGCCTGGTGCCTTTGAAGTGTCTGGGGTGAACAAGAGGCGGTATTGCTGAGCGCCCGGGTGCTTTTTGGATTCGGCGTAGTTTTCGGCGACATACCCCACGTTAAGACCCATCATCATTGTCGTCCAAGTGTTTCCGCTACTGGACGAAAGCTCTGTAAGACCTTGGCGAAACGCAGGAGCAGCGAAGTCGTTGACCACGGCGTCCGACCCTCTCAGTTCGCCATCCTCGCTGACATATCCTGCATTTTGCGCTTCAAGGGCCGGCGTGTGACCATAGTTTATCAGTTGGTTTGTTAAGTCAAGGAATCGCCTCATTTTATCGGTTGCTGTCGGATATTCACTGTCGCGGATTTCGATCCCTTTTGCAGCGGCATCAACTCCGGCGTATTCTGCCGGCTCGCCACTTTTGTCAGCCCATGCGGTCGGCGCATTATCGGTAGTCCATTTTTTTGGATCGCGCTCGGGTGCTGCGTGGTTTTCGTGCCCCGGAGCCGCTGCGACGGGACGCTTTTCGGGCGAGTTGTTGCCGCCGCTGTTTGATTTTATGCCCAAAACTATACCGCCAGCTGCAACAAGCGCCGTTACGCCGATCGCTGCTTTTCTCATCCAGCTGGCCTTGTTGTTATTAAGGTCGCGCGGCGTGTAGTCGAGCGGTTGGTCCGCCCCTACCGCTTCTCTGCGGCGAATCAAATCTTCGCGCGCGGCGTCGATAGGATCTACTGGTTCTCCGCGTTGTTGTCTTGGTAGTTGGTCGTGGCTCATAATGTTTGCTCCTCACGTACCTTGCGGGCACTTAACACCTATAACAATTTTATTATGTACGCAAAATACATAGTATGCAAGGGGTCTGTGCCTTTTTTATGACACTACATATAGCGTGTGTATAAAGAAGACGATAGGTCGATAGCCGCAGATTTTGACGAAGACGGACCCTAGATGCCAAGGAAATCGCGCATGTTTTGCTGTGCCTTTTCGGTCGCGCGGCTCTTGAGCAGGTCGGTCTTGAGAACTTCCTCTACGGTCTCACGCAGGGCGCGGGAGTTGGCGGCAAGGGCGGCCGGGTCTTTGCCAAGGCCGGCATATGGCGAAGGGTCTTTAGCAATATTAAACAGGTGCTCGAGGGCGCCGGCGTCCATAGCAGCAAGTTGGTCGGCCTTGATCTTACCAGATTCAAGGTGGAAGACGATCGCCTTGCTACGGCCCTCTTCACCGCTAATGCGACCTTGGCCGATGTCGTTAATAATAGTTGATCCCCAGTAGAGCGCTTTTTGGTCCACTCCGGCCGACTTGATGGCGCGGCTGATTGAGTCAGCGTAGTCAGCGGTCTTACCCTTGTATACTACATTTCCTGCTGCGTCCTTGACCACGCCGGATTCGCGGATGATCTCATCAATCATGCTGTAGCCGCCGGTCTTAAGGATTTCATCGATAGCAGCCTCTCGGGCGTGAATGTTATCGTTTTTGAAGGTGAACTTCGTACCGTCCGGCCTTATGGCTTCAACGTCTACTCCGAGCGCAATGTCTTTCTTCTGTTCGGTCGATATATTGAAGTGCTTCATGAGCTGAAGGTTGTTTTCAATACCTTCCTGCAGCTGCTTACGGTAAGCCGTAACGCCTCGTGAAAGCGCCGCTTCCTGCCCCTCGGATCCCTGAACGCCACCGGCGTATTCGAGAATGGTCTTGCCTTCGATCTGGACTTCGTTTTGTAGCAGGGCGCTTGAAACGTCATGAGTCTGTTGGTGCTTGGCGGAACCTTGACGCATGTCGAGGGCCGCCGCCTCAATCGACGCGGTCTTAACGCTTGAGGCCATCTCGTCGCGGCGGCGGAGGTAGTGCGAAAGTGCTTCGGATGACAGGTTCTCCGGTGTTACTATGTCGCTGGTGTCGCCGGTCTTAAGCTGTTCCCAGGTAGTTTCCACCTTGGCTTTGGATAGTTCCATCTCGTGTTTAGCAGCACGCGCCTGAAGATCGAGCGTCTGCATGCCCGCGTTCGTGTATTTCAAGTGCTCAAGATGTGATTCGCTGCGCGCTTCCGCCGCCTCTTTCGTTAGTGTGGCGCGAGCGCCCGCTTCGTGGACGCGGGCTGCGTTTTTGTGCCCTTCCCACCTTGCGTCAGCCAGCGCTTCGTTGGCTTTTTTCATGCCTTCGCGCTTGCGTCGGCCATTGTCCATTCCCTGAACGCTGCGTGTAAGGAGGCCGCGGTTCTTGCTGCGTGCCAGTGTCGCGGCTTTTCGGGAGTCGGCGTAATCGTTCGCAAATCCGCGCGTGCGGTCGACGAGCCCCTTGCTGCGGTTGTTTGCCATGCCGGCAATGCGGCCAAGGAGCGAACCGCTGAACTTAATCATAAACGGCAAAATCACGAGCGGCGCGACCTGGACGGCCATACCGAGAATGAGCATGATGATAGAGTCGGCATTTTGTATGATTGCCGTTCCGGCCAGCTGCGATCCGCCGAATAGCACACTGAATATCGGGAACAGCATCAGCATCGTGATGAACAGGTCTTTCCATTTGTCGTAGTACTTCTCAGTATTTGGAAGCAGATATGCGACGAACGCCAGCGGCGCCGTTATAACCAAAATGACGATGATCGCCTGCCTGGCGGCCATGATAACAATCGCGACGAGCGCTGCGATCAGAACGCCGAGAAGGACCGGAAGGAGCAAGGCGATCGCGCCGCTGATCGATCCTACAGCAACGAGTGCCGTCAGTCCGGCCGCAACCATCGTTCCGCCAGACAGGATCGCCGTAGTGACGCTTTCCCAGCTCATTGCATTTTGAGTGCTGCTCCCCGCTCCTCTGACTGTTTTGGTCACGCTCATCAAGAGGTCGTTGATAGAGTATCCAAGAATATTCGATATGTCGATTGCCACCGCGCAAACCCAGTAAGATACATTTACCAACACCGCGGCAATAACAAGGCGAGGCAACATTTTCTTAACTCCATAGTTGGAGATTCCCACACTGGAAACCTGTGACCAGATAATCACGAGAAACGCGATGACGAACGCGACGTTGGCGAAGTTACGCATAATCGCCCAGGCTTTGAAGAGCGGATTGTCGGTGTTGGATTCTACCGGGCGGACGGCCAGAAACTGCGTCAGGACATTGGAGTACATCCAGTCCATTGCGTTTGCCATGAACTTGCTAACGGGGCAGATTATCCACCCGATGCCCGGAACGCTACACGACGTTCCGTTGTTGTCGGCGGATTTTTCTTCGACACTGAGTGTTTTTTGATCCGTAGGGTTTTTATAGGTAGACGGCGGAACGAAGTCGTAAACGGCATACTTGGCTGTTTTTGTTTTTGCCGGATCTTCGTTTGGTGCGAAGTAGATGACGTAGGCTTTTTGGGTAGAATTGGCATTGCTGTCATTTTTTGGGGTGATGTACATATAAACATGCGACCCTGTGGGCAGCCCAAGCCCGTCACCGTTCTTGGCGTCGGGTGCTTTTTGGTATTTGTTATTTGCGTACGTAATGGCGTCGCCGTCCCATACGACATCGGCGGCATGAGCGGTAGGAGCAGTAAGGAGCATAAATGCTAAAATAGTCACAACCGTAGTTGCGACAAACATAAACATATTCCGTATCGATATTCTACCGAACGGATTTGCAACTCGCAGATCCCACATATCCCTGTAATGATACAACTTTGTGGTATAAAAGTCAAGAAGAACTCAACATTCTACGCATAGTATGTGTGTAAGATGCGGCGCCCTATTGTAAATGCTTGCGCCTATGAGCAATTTATCGTATTTTATAGGTAGGTATGAATATAAAACAAAAACTTACTACTTTCATTTTCGTAACTCTTATGGGCATTGGCGTAAGTGCTGCGCTGGTTCCTGCAACAGCTTCAGCGGCCGATGGGCAATGTGGAGGTGCGAAGACCTCGATTATCAGCTGTAGTCAAGGAAAAGATCCAAAGACCGCCAAGGACAGTGGTATCTGGGGACTCATGCTGATCATTCTCAACATTATGACGGCTGGCGTGGGCATACTGGCGGTGGGCGGCGTTGTGTATGCGGCTATTTTGTACGCCAGCTCATCTGATAATGCCGATCAGACCAAACAGGCCAAGCAAATAATTAAAAACACCGGTATCGGAATCGTCGCGTATGCACTTATGTACGTGGGACTCAACTTCCTCATACCGGGCGGAATATTTAGTTAAGGATAAATGTATGAACCAAAAAATAAGACATTGGATCGTTGCACTTCTGTTTGTTACTACGATGGGCGGAGGTATACTTACGCTTACGACACCACAAACGGCGAACGCAGCCGGGTGTAGCACGCATCTGCTTACCTTCCCGGCTTGGTATGACGGCTTAACCGACGGGAGTTGCAATATCAAGAGCCCGAAGGCGGCCGGCGGCCTCTCGGTGTTTATCTGGACTATCGCGCTTAATGTCATTGATATGGGGTTGCAGCTTGCCGGGTATATCTCCGTCGGATTCATTATCCGTGGCGGTTTCAAGTACATGACAGCCATCGGCGACCCGGGTGAGCTGGCCAAGGCGAAGAAAATCGTCATGGACGCAGTGATCGGACTTGTGATTGCTGTGTTTGCGGTTGCTATCGTTAGCTTTATATCAGGAGCGATACACTAATGAAGTTTCTTGAACTCGTAGCGGCCAGCCAAGGTAAAATCGATCCGGGCTCCATAGGCGTCAAGCCGGTCACGAATGCCGACGGCGCATTAACGAGCCTACTCAACACCGCGTACACGGGAGCGGGAATCCTCTGTGTCATCGTCATCATCATTGCCGGATATTTTTACGTCACCTCTTCCGGCGACCCGTCAAGCACCAAGCGTGCACGCGAAGCAATTATCGGTGCAGTTACCGGCCTGATCATAATACTTATGGCGTTTGGGATAACGCAGTTCGTTTTAGGGAGGTTTTAAATGAAAAAATGGAAGCAACTATTCGCAGTAAGCGCGTTCGTCTTGGCTGTTGGCGTGGCATTTGTGCCGGCGCATTCGGCATCTGCTATCGACATAATCTCATCCGGCTGTAAGGGCAACGGTAGTAGTACGGTGTGTAAGTCGAAAGGCGACGATCTGCCGTCACTTCTCAAAACCGTTGTAAATACGCTATTATTTGTATTGGGGATGGTCGCGGTCGTTATGATCGTAATAGGTGGCATCCGATACACCACGTCAAACGGCGACGCCGGCTCAATAAAGAGCGCAAAGGATACTATCCTCTACTCTGTTGCCGGATTGGTTGTTGCGATTCTGTCGTTCGCCATCGTTAATTTCGTTATAGGAAGATTCTAAAAGGAGAAATCATGAAAAGTAAATTAACCATAGCTCTCGTTTCCGTCTTCGCCATTATCGGCGTGGCGAGTGCGGTGCCAAATGTTGCCCTGGCATCACCGGCGGGCGAAATTAACAAGGGTGTCAACCAGATAGGCGGCAACAGTGGCGGATCACTGGAGAGTAACATTAAGACCATCGTGAATATGATGCTCTTTATCCTCGGTGCTGTTGCTGTTGTTATGATCGTAATAGGCGGCATAAAGTACACCACGTCGAACGGTGATGCCAGCTCAATAAAGGGCGCAAAAGATACTATTCTCTACTCTGTCGTCGGATTGGTGGTTGCGATTCTAGCCTATGCCATCGTCAATTTCGTTGTCGACGCGTTCAAGTAAAAAACTATTAACAAATTACGTACCTTTTGATATAAAATAGAGAGAGTAATCCTAAGAAAGGAATAACATGAAAAAGATCATTAAGAGAAGCCTGCAAAGTTTGTTGATCGTTCCGGCGCTTGCGCTCGGCATCAGCTTTGTTGCTCCAGCCTTCCAGGTAGTGCCTGCAAACGCAGCATTTGACCAGGGACTACAGGACGGGGCGGATTCATCAAAGGGTAAAGACCAGCAGAGCGATCTGTTCGGCGACAACGGTGTGTTCAAAACGATCACCAACGTCCTCCTCTTTATCATCGGTGCTATCTCTGTCATCATGCTGATTATCGGTGGTATCCGCTACGTGGTATCGGGCGGTGATGCTGGCGCAGTGAGTAGCGCAAAAAACACGATTCTCTACGCGGTTGTCGGTATCGTCGTGGCAATTCTTGCCTACGCGCTCGTAAACTTCGTTATCGGCAGTTTCTCCGCGAACGCTTAGAGCTTTCGTTCAACTCTCTTAAATAACACCCGCCTGGCTTCGCGGGTGTTATTATTTTGCTACCGGTCATGTGTTTATTTCTCCACTAAAAAAACAGTCCGTATGATCGGACTGTTTTTTAGGCAAAGCTCTTTACTACTGAATGGTAATTTTCTTGGCTTGCTCTTGTTTGATTTTGCCGAAGCTGATGGTGAGGACGCCGTCTTTCAGGACTGCTCCTACCTCATCTTCCTTTACGGCGACAGGAAGTGCCAGTGTGCGACTGAATTCGCCCCAGTAGCATTCCTGAATGTGCCAGTTGGTCGCGTCGGTGTCGTCACCGCTCGATAGCGTACCGCTGATTGTCAGGATGCCGTCGCTGATGCTAACGTCGAGATCCTCTTTGTTTACACCCGCCGTGCGGGCCTTCACGATGAGCTTGTCCTCGGTTTCGTAAACGTCAACTGCGAGCTGACCTGGGAAATCGTCTTCAGACTCTTCCCATGTGTTATCGTTGGCCGCTGGAGCTGGTGTCGCTGCTGCGTCCTGTTGACTCAGTTCATCGTCGTTTAAAAACGCCGCCGCAAGTTCATCTTCGATCAATAGATCATCATTTTGTTTCCGGGCCATGATATCCTCCACTTTTCTCTAGGCTCTATTGACAGATTGTCTATCACATTATAACTAACATTTACGGTATAATCAACACACGGGATGCGCAAAACGTAAAAAATACAATGATTGACAGACTACTTTCTCACTTAGCCCCTCACCTCTGTTATGGATGTGAAAAAACAGGCACTCTTCTATGCGATAATTGTAAATATGACATCATAACTGAGCAATTCACGAGCTGTATTGTGTGCGGGCGCGTGGCGGCCAGTTGCGGCGTGTGCGCGGCATGCCAAGTGCCCTACGTGCGTGTCTGGTGTGTAGGCGAACGGACGGGCGAGCTGCAGCGCCTTATGGACGGGTATAAATTTAAGCGTATGAAAGCGGCACACTCCCCGCTCGCCCAGTTGCTACATGAACGTTTGGATGAGTTGCCGGCTACGACGGTAATCGTGCCGGTGCCGACGATTCCGTCGCATGTCAGACAGCGCGGTTATGACCACACGCTTCTGATCGCTAAAGCTTTGGCGAAACGCCGAGGTTTAAGGGTGAGTCGCGCGTTACGCAAAATAACCACGACGCGTCAGCGCGGTGCCGATCGTGCGACGCGGCTGGCGCAAGCCAAGGAGGCTTTTAGGGTAAAGGGTAGGCTTGATAGCGGCCAGCCGTATCTGCTTGTTGATGATATTACGACAACGGGAGCAACGCTCACCTACGCCACCCAGGCGCTTCGGGACGCGGGTGCGGCAGAGGTGTGGGTTGCAGTGATTGCCCGCCAACCTCTCGACTAACTTTGCCTAATCTGTTACGATAGTCTGCGACCACCGCACACGGAGAGGTGCCCGAGTGGTTGAAGGGAACGGTCTTGAAAACCGTCGTGCCAGCAATGGTACCGAGGGTTCGAATCCCTCTCTCTCCGCCAAGCTAAAAGCCGACCATTTGGTCGGCTTTTAGCTTGCTTGGGGCTTTGAACTCTCCCGCACTAACCTAAACGTTCGTCCCACCCCCACCAATTCCAGGAACGAAACTGCCGATAACGAAATTAACGATCGCATACGCCATAATGGCGATCACAAGGCCAACGACAGCATAAAGTATCGTGTTTTTCGCGGCTGTTATGTTGCTCGAATTACCTCCGGAAATCACATAACGGAGACCTCCAATAACTACCATGATCACGCTGATAGCCCCCACAACAAAAAGCATGACATTGCTGATCGTTGTGAAAATACCAGCGCTGCCAAAAAGATCTGCCGCTTGGTCGACGCCCTTGGCCGCGTTGGCGCCGTCTTGTATTGAAAGATTAAAAGTAGTGCCAAGTGAAATGAACACCATATTGAGAACGGCGGCAGGGACAACGCCGAGCATACCGAGGTAAGGTGTAGATGTTTTGTTCATGCCGATTCTCCTTTCTTAAGTGTTAAACCATATATATTCAATTATAGCAAAGCACACACAAAAGTCTACCCGCCGCCTCTGTGGTGTGGTACAATTGTTCGAGTTGGAGGAGTACCCAAGTGGCTGAAGGGGACGGTTTGCTAAATCGTTAGTACGGGGAGACCTGTAGCGGGAGTTCGAATCTCCCCTCCTCCGCCAAATTAAAAAGACGACAGTTGTCGTCTTTTTAATTATTTGGGCTATACTAAAAATAGCTTTGAGAGGCTAAAACAAAAAAGGAGATAACATGACAAAAAACGAACAGCCGCTTAAGGGTGGCCGTATGACCAGGGGCGTGGTGCGAATCAATGACACGGTACGTCGTCCACATCAGTCCTCGTCCGCATTTACGCAAAAGTTACTAACTCACCTCGAGAGACAAGACGTGCGCATTGCGCCAAGGTATATGGGTACTGATGATGAGGAACGTGACATTCTTAGTTACCTTGACGGGGAGGTGCCGTCTACGTTTAAACATTTTAGCGACGCCCAAGTTATTCAGGCGGCGAAAATAATCCGGACGCTTCATGATGCTACCCGCGGCAGTAGTCTTACTGGTGATCATCCTGTGGTATGTCATCACGATGCCGGACCTAATAACTTCGTATTCCGGAATGATATGCCATACGCGTTGATTGACTTTGATCTCGCCTCTCCGGGAGAGCCGCTGGAGGATATCGGGTATATGGCATGGCTATGGTGTATTTCGTCGAAGGCCGAACGACAGCCGGCTGCGAATCAGGCGGCGCAAGTTCGGCTGTTGGCAGATAGCTACGGACTCGGTAAAGCCGAACGTCAACGTGTATTTGATGCGGTTATTGAGCGACAAACCTGGAATATAGGGTTCTGGGGTGAATATCTTATTCATCCAAAGCCAGAAGTCGCAACCTCACAGCAGGTTATCGATCGGATAGCCTGGACGGAACGTGAACGGACCTATACTTTACAAAATCAAGCGGCTTTTATGGGGGCGCTAGAATAAAGTCTCGTTTTTCGATTCGAGGCTTTTCTCTTAATATGCTCATGGTATACTGATGATATGCAACCTGACAGCAACCAGAACGGACAGCAGCCAGCGCAGCCGCAGGTCCAGCCTTATTCGCCGCCAACTCCTGGCGTGCAAGCCCCACAGCAGCCTGTCGCTCCTGTGGTGAGCCTTGCTCCGGAGGCCATAGTGTCAGCGAGCCTTCCCGTCGAGCAGCCTGCGCCGCAAGCCACTCCCGTTCCGGTGCAGCAGCCGGTCGTTAATGAGACCATGCCCTCTAGTGTCCCTGCCTCCGAACAGCAGGCTGAAGTAGTGGAGGAAGAACAGCCTCAAACCGAGCAAGAACCCGTAAGGTGGCAGGCAAATGAGTATATTCACCATGAAAAAAGCCCGATGTGGTTTATCCTCTTCGCAATCGTGGTACTCGGACTTATCGCGGCCGCTATTTTCCTTATTCAGTCCATTACGTTTGCGATTCTCGTACCCGTTATGGCGGCGGCGCTTCTGGTGTACACCCACCGGCCGCCGCGCGTTCTTGATTACACGCTGAGTCGCCAGGGCATCCATGTAAACGATCACCTCTATCCTTTTGGTGATTTCAAGGCGTTCGGGGTTATTCGCGACGGCGAAGAATACTCAGTTATGCTGGTGCCAACGAAGCGTTTTAAGCCGGGAGTAACGGTCTACTTCCCCGAAGAATCCGGCGAAGCGATCGTTGACATGCTGGGTGCACGCCTGCCGATGCAGGAGCTTCATCTTGACGCCGTCGATAAAATCGTACGAAAACTCCGTATCTGATATTGCTCTCCACCACTGATACGTGATACAATAGCCGATGTTCGCTGCTGTTAAAGGCGGCCGAAAGCACCTTCTAGTTACACGAAAAGCGGAGTTATGCACGTTCCTCGTGTGTGACACCGCATTTTGGACCCGTAGCTCAGCTGGATAGAGCGTCGGCTTGCGGAGCCGAAGGCCAGAAGTTCGAATCTTCTCGGGTTCACCAAGAAATGATATAAAATCACCTCAGTTTGTCTGGGGTGATTTTTGTTGACTGCTAAATTTCTAAAAGGCGTATACTGAAAGTAGAGCCTAAGCGGGAGAAATGATCATGGAAGAACCAAACAAAATCCCGGAGCCACCACAAAAGCAACCGAAAGGTTATGGCAAACGGCCAATATGGCAATGGGTCGTGCTATATCTTGTGATCGCGGCTGTAGTGTACGGATTGGTGTATTATTTCTTTTTCCGTGACACGGGGACGGGTGGAACATACACCTACTAAACTTAAAATAACCCGCCTACTTCCGGCGGGCTATTTTCTTATGTGCGCGAACTGTCGTACGTGTGCTCGGTCTGCGGGTTGTTGCGCTGCATATCCTTGAATTCTTCCGGGTGGTTGACGCCCCAGATGACAAGAAGCATAAAGACCACGATAAGCAGCAAAGAGATGATCGTGCTAACGATGCCGGTAATCAGCCCGGCGATGCCAAGACCGCGCCCTCCGGCGTCTTTTTTAAGCGAAATGATGGCGGTAATAATTGCGGGGACGCCGAGCAATAGCCCCGGGCCGGTGAGTGACACGACCCCAAGAACAAACGATATTATTGCGAGCGAGCTGGCTGTCTGCGGTTCAATGATTTCTTTTTTTGGCATGCTGATTCCCTCACCTGTGTTGCATTAAGAGTTCTCTGGTTTCAATACAAATTATAGCAGATTTCATAAATGGCAGATTACCGCTATTCGCTCATTGCGCTATGAAGTAACGCTTCGACTTCTTCCGGCTTCACCCGCCATGGATTGCCGTTGAACGAGAAGAATGCAGGGCGTCCGGTTTGGACTGCTCGCGCGATGGCCATCTCAAGCACTTTGTAGAGCCAGTTGCCCACCTGCGGCTCCAGCTCCTGGTCACCCGGTTGCTTTTCTTCATGGAAAGATAGCCCGCTCTCGATGGCGTTTGGAGTAAGAAAATATGATCTGCCGTCAAAGGTAAATATTGCCGGTTTACGCTTGTCGAGCGCCCGGCCTATGGCTTCGCCGGTAATTTCTGCCCAGCTTCTGCCCTCCGTAGCCACCTCAATAGTTAGCTTCGCCGCTTCTTTGGCTTGTTGCTCCTGCCAGATTCGCCGCTCTTCATGTTGATCGAGGGTTTGTTTTGCACGCAGATGTATAGTGGCGGCCAAACTGGAAGCAGCCGGATCGTCTTCCCGGATTTTCGCAGAAGTTACAGCATGGATATTTTGGAGCAGCGAACCGTCGAGTAGTTGCTGGCGGACTGCGCCGACCGCCGGACATAGAAACTTGTCGACGCGGTCGCGGCTATCCAGCGCTATATGCGCCGGTACGTCTACAAAATGGCGGAAGGCACCGTTACTGATAATGAAATCAGCGGCACTTTGGAACAGTTCCCGCGTAAGAAGCGAACCCCTGGCGGCCTCCGGGTTGGCTCGCCTTGCGTTCGTAAGATGGATGGCGATAGCGGGCATGAGTTCATCTATAAAGTTTGACGTATTCCAGGCACTTGCGAATTTCTGATAGTTCTCGAGATCGCGCTGGGTAATGCGAGACTCCGGGTGGGATGCCAGTTCTACGAATGCTCCCCCAAGGTTTTGTAGGTAGTCTTGTATCGTTCCCTGATAGCCGACGATCGCCAGCATGACGGCGGGCTCGTCGCGCGCAAGTTCTAGCGCGGCAAGAGATTCCTGTTCGGTGAATAGGTCACGCTTTTTGCTCGTTCTGTCGACCCCCTCGGTTCGGAACGACCACTCCTCGGGAAGCGTGGTACGGCTGCGAACGTGCGGCCTGTATTCGCTGAGGGCTTCCCTCATGCCCTCTGATGAAAACGTGTCTTCTGCCGTGAATCTCTCGTGAAAGTAGAGCATTACTTGCCGATGTGGCAGCAGTAATCGGTTTGCGGTGGCGAAGTTTCTGCGAAACTGGTCTACAAGTGCCTGCGGCACATCTATCTCCCACCTTTGAATTTGGAAGGGGCCGTTGTTATACGGTATCTCGAGCATCGTTTCGGGGAAAGAAAACTCAGATCCGTTTCCGGTCCCTGCGTTGAGCTGTATCGCCTCTGTATCGCGGGCAAATACGCCGGCTTCGACGGCGCGCATGGCGATTTCAAGAAAATCCACATGGGGCGGCTGGCCGTATTCATGTGTATCGTCTGTCACCTCGTGGGTTACTTCCGACTCGTCGGCTTCCCGCTCAGCGGGTAGCTCCACATTAGAGCGCCGTGGCGGCCTCAACTCGTTCATGTGCGTATTAAGACACATTTATGTCAGTTTTACAATATTCAGAATATACAAAAACCCCTTTCGGGGCCTCATAATTTCCTCATGGCGGAGAGAGAGGGATTCGAACCCTCGAAGGCTTGCGCCTTACCGCTTTTCGAGAGCGGCCAGTTCAACCACTCCTGCACCTCTCCAAACCGTCCGTATTATAGCAAAAATGTTACACTATCTCTATGGAAGAGTCGATTTTTACAAAGATTATCAAGGGAGAGATCCCATCGCATAAGATTTACGAGGATGAACTTGTCTTTGCGTTTTTGGATATCCATCCGGCCCAGTCTGGCCACACTCTAGTAATTCCAAAAAAACAGATTGAGTTTGTATGGGACCTGCCCGATGAAGATTACCAGGCGGTGATGGCCGCGGCGAAGAAAATTGCCGTTCACATGCGCGAAACGCTGGGTGTGAAATATGTCGGCGAAAAGATCGTTGGCGTCGATGTGCCGCATGCGCATGTGCAACTAATTCCGTTTAATACGCCGGAAGAATTCAATGCGCCGCAAGATATGACCACTGAGCCGAATCATGATGCGCTGGGGAGCGTGGCCGAGAAATTACGACTGTAATGGCGATTAAGATTCTTGCCGTCGGCAAAAAGCACGAAGCTTGGGTTGCGGATGGAATTTCGCGCTACGAGACGCGCCTAAAGCGGCCGTTTAATACGGAATGGGTACTTTTGCCACATTCGTCGCGCGAAGGCCTTATGGCGCGCGAGGACGAGTCTGAGCGCATACTTTCGCGGTGTAAAGCCGACGATTTTGTCGTGTTGCTCGACGAGCGCGGAAAGTTGATAGACTCACCTGCGCTTTCGCAGCTTTTGCTTGCCCCTATGGAACAGGCGAAGAATGTCATGATCATCATTGGGGGTGCGTACGGGGTGGACGAATCTGTTCATCGACGGGCAGACTTCGTGTGGTCGCTTTCGCCCCTGGTGTTCCCGCACCAGCTAGTACGGCTCATTCTCGCGGAGCAGCTTTACCGCGCCCAAGAGATTGCCGTCGGCCGGCCGTACCACCACGAATAGACCGTCATGTAATTGACAAAGCATAAAGCATATGCTATATTTATGTCTGTAACCACCACAAAAACAAACAATTTTCGCTATGCTTTCACTTTTCTTCAACGCACTTACGATTCTTGCCAGCCTCAGTACGACGGCAGGCATTGCAATTCACGACACGAAGATCGATAAATTTGCCACCCTTGCTCTTTCCCTCCCCTCCACTACGACCAGCTACGAGTCAAGCAACCGCGTGGTTAATATTGGCGGCGATCTGCACACTCACGCCGAGCACGTGTCGGTTTTGAAGATGACTCAGGACAGTCCGCGTATCCAGCCGCGGACGGATGACAAAAAACACTTGCTGCAAAAGCGGGTTGCGCGCGGTCATCATCCGTTCGACAATTACAATCTGCCGATAGTCTAACTAAGAACTTCCAGTTCTCTTTCAAGTCGCTGAATAAGCGACTTTTTAGCTTCGAGTTGCTCGCGCGACTCTTCTACCAGATGCGCGGGAGCTTTTGATACATAGCTTTCGTTCGAGAGGCGCCCTTCGAGCGTGCGGACGAACTGCTTCGTTTCGGCGAGGCGAACCTCCAGGTTTGTCTGGTGCTCGTATATGGTTTCTTCAGGAATGTCGAGCCAGGCTTCGCGGTTGGAGTTGGCGAGACGCAAGCCCTTTGCTTGATCGGTCGGCTCGACGGATTTCAGGCGAGTAAGGTGTTTGATAAGCTCGGCATTGTCGGCGATTAGCGCGTCGTTCTGGTAAAGCAACGTGTAGCGCTCGTTCCCCGGGAGCTCGGCGATAACGTAGCGCGCCTCAACAACAAGGGCTTGCAGCTGTTCAAATTCTGCTGCCGCAATGTCGTTATATGGGGTGGATGTCGGCCACGCGGTGGTCATAAGCAGGTCATCGTGCCACTCGAGCGACTGCCAGATGCTTTCGGTGACGAACGTTGCGAACGGGTGAGCCAGCTTAAGGCTGGTGTCGAGCACCCAAGCCATCATCTCCGGGTTGTTCTGGGTTTTACTTGCCTCGATAAACCAGTCGGCAACGTTGTCCCAGATTGCGTGATAGACAGTCTCCCCCGCCTCGGCAAAGCGGTAGCTTTCAAGCAGCTGCTCGATATCTCGGGCGGCTGCGGTGAGTTCGCGGATAATCCAATGATCAACCAAAGTCTTCGGTTCCGGTACACCGCCGTACATACCTTCACCCAGCTTGTCTTCGATGAACCTGGCGATGTTCCATAATTTGTTGCAGAAATTGCGGCCTGTTACCACACGTGTGGTCGAAAATGCCTGGTTTTGGCCGGCACTTCGGCTGGCGGTAATACCCAGGCGGAGCGCGTCGGAGCCGTATTTTGAAACCAGCTCCATCGGGTTGATGACATTGCCTTTACTTTTGCTCATTTTCTGGCCGCGCTCGTCGAGCACCATGCCGTGCAGATAGACGTCTTTGAATGGTACTTTGCCGGTGCGGTAGAGGCCGAGCATGATCATTTTTGCCACCCAGGCGTAAAGGATGTCGTGTCCCGTTTCCATGACACTGTTCGGGTAGAAGCGGCTTAGCGGGCCGTCGTCTAGGTAGTCGGTGGTGATAAATGGCCATTGGCCACTGGAGAACCAGGTATCGAACGTGTCTTCGTCTCGTACATATGTCGTCTCATTAACAACAATTGTTTTTTCATCGACGCGCTCGTCAAAAATCCAATCGTCGGGGTTGTTGACATTCTGGAACGCTGGAATAGGAATGCCCCAAGGAATCTGACGGCTGATATTCCAGTCGCGCAGCCCTTCGTAGTACTGAATAAGCGCGTTTTTGCGAGTGGCGGGCGTAAAGGAAGTTTCCCCGCTGTTAATGGCATCGATGGCGCGTTTTGCCAGCGGTTTTACTGATACGAACCACTGGTCTTTAAGCAGTGGCTGAATGACGCTGCCGCACTTGTAACAGTGGCCAACGGCATGTTCGATGTTCTCTTCGCCGCGCAAGAGTTCGGCGGCCTCTAATGCGGCAAGTACGCGCTTTCTCGCAGTTTCTGCATCGAGACCCTCAAATTCTGATGGCACGTTTATCATTTTGCCGTCGTTGCCGATAACCTGGATGCGTTCCAGCTGATGACGCTCCCCTACCTCGAAGTCGTTGGGGTCGTGGGCGGGCGTAATTTTCACGGCGCCTGTGCCGTAGGTAGGGTCAACATATTCATCGGCGATGATCGGAATCTCGCGGTTAGTTAGCGGCAGCATCACATGGGTGCCAACGAGCTTTTTGTAGCGCTCGTCATCTGGGTGAACGGCAACGGCAACGTCGCCTAGTAGTGTTTCTGGGCGGGTAGTAGCCACGATAATTTCGCCGATCTTATCAAGCGTGGGGTAGGCAATTTTCCAGATTTTGCTTTTTTCGTTTTTGTGCACCACCTCAATATCAGCAAAGCTGGTTTGGTGAACGGTACAGTAGTTAACGATTCGTTCACCCCTGTAAATGAGCTTGTCATCCCAGAGCTGCTTGAACGTTCCGTACACGGTCTTAATCACTTTTTCATCCAGGGTGAATACCAAATCACTCCAGCTGGCACTGACGCCAAGCGCGCGAAGCTGTAATTCCATGTTGCCGCGGTGCTGTTCTACGAAGTTCCAAACTTGGCTATACAACTGTTCGCGTGAAAAGTCAAAGCGGCTCTTCCCCTCTTTTTCCAGAGCTTTTTCGTATACGACCCATGTCTCGAATCCAGCATGGTCCGCCCCTGGAATATAGGCTACGTCCTTCCCTTTCATGCGATGGTAGCGAATCAGAATGTCCTCAACTCCGCCCATCAGGCCGTGGCCAAGATGAAGATTGCCGTTGGCGTTTGGCGGCGGCATGACGATACTGTAGGGTTCGCCCTTCCCTGTCGGCGCGAAGGCACCGGAGGTTTCCCACATGGCGTAGATGGTTGGCTCGTATTGGTTCGGGTCGTATGTTTTCGCTAGCTTCATCTGTAAGAATTCTCGATTCACTCTTTCCACGTGAAAAATATAGCACAAACCACTCAAACGTTTTCATATGAAAACGCTGACAGTTCCTCCAAATTTCTGCACGTGTTTGTTTTCAGCTCCCATTATAGCATACTGCGGACGGTGTATAATCGGGGTATGACGACGGTAGAAATATGTGAGAAGCAGGGCGACTGGGACGAAGAGATTTTATCGAGAGAGGGACACCCATTGCAGCTCTGGGGATGGGGCAAAACGAAGGCGGCGCACAACTGGCGGGTAGAGCGCGTTTTTGTGAAAGAAGGGCAAAAGATAATCGGCGCCGCGCAGCTGCTTATCCGAAAATTGCCGATGCCGTTTAACGCGCTGGTATATGTGGCGCGCGGGCCGGCTGCGGCGGAGGCCGACAGGGAAGTGGTACTTGCGGCACTGGCCGACTACGCCAAGCGAAAATTCAAAGCTGTTGCAATAAGCGTGGAGCCTGATTGGCCGGCAATGCCCGACATGCCGGGGTGGAGCGCCTCGGAGAACACGGTGCTGATTCCTCGGACACTTATTTTGGATCTTGCAAAAACCGAGGATGAACTTCTTGCGGCCATGACCAAGAAAACGCGCCAGTACATCCGTAAATCTTCTGGCGAGGGGGTTGAGATCCGTAAAGTAAAGGGCAGGGAAGAGCTCGACGCATGTCTTAATATCTACAAGCAAACGGCAAAACGGGCCGGATTCGGCATTCACGACGACCAGTACTACTATGACATTTTCGACAACCTGGGGGAGTTCTCGCCGGTATTCGCGGCGTTTTATGAAGGCAGGCCGGTAGCGTTTCTGTGGCTCGCCATCAGTCAGTCGGTCGCCTTTGAGCTGTATGGCGGCATGAACGATGACGGCCAGCGGCTGCGCGCCAACTACGCCCTGAAATGGCACACAATTCAAACCATGAAGAAATGGGGGATTGAGCGCTATGACTTCAACGGCCTTTTAAACGACGGCGTGAGTACATTTAAACAAGGGTTTGCCGACCACGAAGACATGCTGGTGGGCACGTATGACAAGCCGCTTTCGCCTTTGTATCCAGTATGGACCAAGGCGCTTCCAGCGGCAAAGAAGTTACTGCGCGCCATAAAGAATCGTTGATATTATAACAACAATAATTCCAGCTTTGCTAGACTTCGAGATTCCAGGCGGTTTTCGTCATTGAAAGACTTGGAATTACCTCGAGGTCAAGCGGACTGACCGGCTGTTTTTTTTGGGCATAGTAGTATCCGAGCGTTGCGATCATGGCGGCGTTGTCGGTACAGAGATTCATCGGAGCGTAGTCGATGTGGAGCGGCAGGCGCTCTTGAAGCTGGCGGCGCAGCTCTTGATTGGCGGCCACGCCACCGGCGATGACGACGGATTTTGGCGAATAGTCACGAAACACCTTTTCGGCTTTATCGACCAATGTTTCAATTGCGACGTGCTGGAAGCTGGCGGCAAAATCTGCCCGCATTTGGTCGTTTACGCGCGCTGGAAGCTCGTGCGACGGAAAAGTGAAGTCGACACCCACTTCGCGCTGTACGGCGCGTAGAACGGCTGTTTTAAGGCCTGAGAAGCTGAAATCGTACGGGTTTTGCATTCGGGCTTTTGGAAAGTTGTATTTCTGCGGGTTGCCGTCAAGCGCGGCCTTGGAGATAGATGGGCCGCCAGGGTAGGGAAGGCCGATGATTTTTGCGACTTTGTCGAAGGCTTCGCCGACGGCATCGTCCTGAGTTTGGCCGAGGAGCTCGTAATTGCCATGATCTTTAAAAAGGACAAGCTGAGAGTGACCGCCGCTGACAATAAGTGCGAGCATCGGAAATTGCGGCGCGGTCTTATTGAGAAAGTTAGCATAGACATGCCCTTCCACGTGGTGGATTGGATAAAGGGGTTTATTTTTGAGAAGTGCAAGTGTACGGGCGGCTAGGGTGCCGACAAGAAGGGAGCCAATCAACCCCGGTGCGTAAGTCACGGCGACGGCATCGATATCATTCCACGTAAGTTTGGCATCAAAGAGCGCTTGGTTGATTACCGGATTGATCACCTCGATGTGACTGCGCGCTGCCACTTCTGGCACAACGCCGCCGTAGGCTGCGTGGATATCGATCTGTGAATTCACGACGTTAGAAAGAAGCGTCCGACCATCTTCTACGATGGCCGCCGCCGTTTCGTCGCAGCTGCTTTCGATTCCCAAAATTTTCATCTCTTACAGTATAGAGGTAACTCTCAAAAAGTGAAAGCGCCCACCGGGTGGGCTCGTCGCTGGGAACCAGCGGGCGCTTTCGGTGGGCGGGTTAGTAAACCCCGAGAAGGGTGAGGGTGTACTTGGCGGCTTCGTCCTTCCAGGTCTCGTGGGTGCAGCCGGTGGCCATCATCTCCTTGCGGTACTCCGCCAGGCTGGAGGCCGCCATGAGCGGGCCGCTGAAGTAGCCGGCCCTGATGTCGGCCGACACCGCCCGTATGAACTCGTGTGTGTTCACCGCGTCTCCCGGCACGCAGCCGTCGAGGATGATGGCATCGAGTTCGTCTCGGTGCTTCTGGTACAGTCTGAGCGCGTCTTCGCGAGTCATCGCCGTGATGACGATCACCCGGCCTTCGAGGACGCGCAAGTGCGTCCTCACCCAGTGGTCCGCGTCTTCGACAACCAGAACGGTTTTCATGACACTCCCTTCGTAGGCTGGTTTGTTTATATAACTAATATTTACATTTGTCAATCTTCCGGCTGATGATAATCAGCGCTTTTGGTGCTAAAATAAAAACCATGAGTACAAAGCAAAAGCTTGTAAACGGAGTGAGAAAAACCCTGCCAAAAGGCGCGGTGCATGGTCTGGAGGAGGCATACCGCAAAGCGCGCGTGAAACTTATCAGCGCGAAATACGGCAACCCGGCGCGTAGCCTGAAGGTGGTAGCCGTGACGGGCACGAACGGAAAGACCACCACAGTCAATTACCTCAATGAAATTTTTAAAGAAGCTGGACTAAAGACGGCCATGTTCAGTACGGCGGTCATAGAGGTGGACGGAAAGCGTCAGATCAACGATCTGAATGCGACCGTCGCCACTACCGAGCGCATGCAGCAGTTTTTTCGTGACGCTAAAAAAGCCAAGGTAGATTACGTCGTGCTGGAGATTACTAGTCACGCGTTGCAGCAGCATAAGCTTGCGACCGTTCCGATAGAGGTGGCGGTGATGACGAACCTTACGCAGGATCATTTGGATTACCACAAGACAATGGAAAACTACGCCGCGGCCAAAGGGATATTGTTCAAAAACGAGCCGAAATTCATCGTGCTTAACCGCGACGACGAATGGTTCGATTACTTCAACAAATTCCAGGCGGGCGCGCAGAAAATCACCTACGGTGAACACAAGGAGGCCGAAGCCAGGATTGAACGTATACGCCTCTACAAGAAAGGTAGCGAGGCGACCGTGGTGATCGACCACCAGACAAAGCTGCCGCTCGCTACGGCGCTTCCCGGCAAGTTCAATGTGTGCAATATGACTGCCGCCGCCGCGACGGCGTATCTGCTTGGCATAAAGCTGAACGATATCATGGAAGGCGTCGCCAACCTTGAGGGCGTGCCGGGGCGTTTTGAGCACGTAACCGAAGGGCTTGGCTACGACGTGATCGTAGACTATGCGCACACGCCGGACGCTCTCGAGAAATTACTCGAGGCGGCAAAATCCGTCACAAAAAACCGCGTTATTTTGGTGTTTGGTGCGACCGGTGACCGCGACAAAGGCAAGCGGCCGATCATGGGTGAAATCGCCGCCAAATACGCCAGCCGCATCATTCTCACCGATGAAGAAAGCTACAACGAAGATCCGCAGGCCATCCGCGACCAAGTGCGCGAAGGTGTTGAAAAAGCCAAAGGCGGCAGCCGCCTGACGGAAGTTGCCGACCGCCGCGAGGCCATCGCTAAAGCGCTATCGATCGCGATGAAAAACGACACGGTGCTCATCACGGGCATGGGCCACGAGCAGTTTCGAATTGTAAACGGCGAAAAATTACCGTGGAACGACGCCGCGGTGGTAAAAGAAATCGTCGCGAGCAAATCCTAGTAGTAGTTTTCGTGGTGACGCGCGCTGTAAAGACGGCGCACGATGCGTTCGCCGATACGCGTCCATAATTTGTAGGCAAGCGGTTTCACGATGACGTCGTACGCACCCACGTAATCAGTCACTTCTTTGTTGAAGCTGGTTTTGAAGCGCCCGATACCGTAATACGGGTGGTCGGGGTTGTTGATCTGGTCGCTCGGTGGCGCTCCGCAGAGGTCGTGAATTTTTGAGCCTTTGGATTTGGCCCACTGTATGACATGCCACTGCAAAAGGTGACTTGCGCCGTAGGCTGTGCGCTTGCGGATCGAGGCGCCGTCTTTGTAGGTACTTTTTTCACCGAAGGTGATGGCAAACGCGCTGGCGACTACTTGGCCTTCAAAATAAGCAAAGAAAAGTTGGCCGAGACCGGATTTTGCGTAGCGCTGCCAGAATAACTTGTAGTAATTATAACTACGAATATTAAACGATCCGGCGGCCGTTTCAAAAAGCAGATTGTACATAAGCTGGCAGTTTTCTTCGCTTGCTTCCATCTGTTTTACAGCGACACCGTCGCGCTCGGCCCGGCGTATGGCGTGGCGCCCCTTTTGGTTGAGGTTCGCCATAACGGTTTCGAGATCCTCGGAAATATCGAGCAGCACGGTAGAAAAATTCGGCTGGATCGGCTGGACGCGGGCTAGCTTCAGCTTCATGAGGTCAATGAGGGCCTCGTCTTTTTTAATGATTTCAGGTTCGATCTTTATGGCAAACACATTATTTTTGGCCGCGAAGTTTTTAAGATCAGGCAACAGATCATCGAGAAGTCTGATGCTGGTGATACCTGGGCCTTTCGGCGCGTACCAGATCTTCCCCAAGCCAAAAACGTACTTCTCAAGCAAAGTAATGGCGATTTCGCCCGCAAAAACAAACTGTGGCGTCCAACCGCCCAGTTTTTTCTGTTCGGCCAGCTCGTAGCCTTGGAAGACATTTCCACCGTCCGGGTTGGCAAGAATGTGGCGGTTCCACTCGGCTTTTTCTTCTTTGGTGGCAAATCGTACGGACATACCTATATTGTAACCGAAAACGACTAAATAAGATCAACCCGGTGGTGACGGAGGCTTCACGGCCTCAACGTCACCTCCGGGCTATTCCACAACCAGCATCTCAACACGGCCGTCGGGGGTGACGGTAATGGACGCCCATCCGCCAGATGCCTCCTGAGCCCGCACGGCGTAATCGTCGGGCAGTGGCTGAATCTGGTAAATGTGAAGTGAGAAGTTTCGGACCTCTCCGACGGCCTGGCCATCAACCTCGATTCCGTGTACCTCAAGCGGTGTGTGGTGCGCCTGCGCCGCGATCACCTTCGCCTCAAGTGCGGCAAAGGTGGGCGGGTTCAGCAGCACGTAGGTGCGCTGCATGACTCCTCCTTTTGGCATAGGATATCTTTATTATACGCCTGCGAGCTGGGTATGGTGGGATCGGACGGCTTTGTCGAGGTCGGGCTTTAGCTTGGAGAATATTGCCGTAGCCGTGTCGCGTGGTAGGTCGAGGCGACCCTCGAAATCCTCAAAATTGATGTGCGACCATATGATCGTATCGGGATTGCGGCCTTCAAGCCTCGCCTTTTCCTGGGCGTGTTTGGCGGATGTCGGGCTGGCTTTCACGTCGATCGGGACATTATTTACGGTGATGTCGCCACCGAAACGATCCATCTCAGGGTCGATCTCATAATCGACTCCACCAGCAATGAGTACCTGCTCAGTTCCCATTTCGTTGCGTATGCCAATAATCGTCTCGCGAGCTTTTTTATAAAAATCGTCGGCCGTTTCCCGGCCATGGGCGGCTACGTGCATTTTCGTCATGAAGCCGAGCAGATCGTTAAAGCCGGTTTTGCCAAGCGGGCGTGCGCCAACGTTCATAACTTCGTGAAGTGTGTGATTGAACTCGGTGACGTCCTCTTTCTTGTGATAGAACTCTTGCCGTACATTTGGTGGCATTGAACGGGGGGTGCCATATCTATTGCGCAGTTCGTCTATCGCACGGCTGCCGCTATAAAACGAGTCGAGTTTGCCTACAAGCTTATAAAGATGGGCATCGAGATCATGCTCGCCCTTTTCGTGCTCGAGCCGGCGGGATATGGAAAGTGCACCGCGGGCGATGGCGCGCTGCTGATGAGCGCGCCGCTCGGCTGGATCAAGGTTGCGGAAGTCTATTTTTGGCAGCGCGCCTAAAAACTCTGGATCGTTGCTGATCGCGCTGGTGAAACGGCGGGGGCTAAGGAGTGATTCGTGTGTTTGCATGGTTTGTTTTTGGAGGTTACTACTAATATTTTTAGCATAAATACTACATAAAGTCAATGGTTGCCCCTGGTGACAAAATGATACAATAAGAACAATGAGTGAAGAACTGATCAGCGCGTATGATATCCGTGGGACCGAGGAAACAGGGCTGACGGTTGAGTGCGCATGGAACGTGGGCAAGGCGCTAGCGGACTGGCTGCCGGCGGGCGGAGATGTGCTTGTGGCATATGGCTCGGCACAGGAACCGATTGCGCGTGCGGTTATTGAGGGTCTGCGATTGCAGGGGCGAAACGTAATAGATGTTGTTGGTGGTGACAAAGAAGCGGCAAAGTCGCATGTTGCCAGCGAAGGGCTTGCCGGTGCGGCAGTTATCGGCTTTGACGAGCTTGCTAATATGACGACAATCGAGCTGTACCAAGAAAACGCCAAACTTATCGACAGCGAAACGGGACTTAAGGAGATTCGGGAGGTCGTGATTGCTGGAAATTTTGTACCGGCGGCAACCAAGGGCGAACTGACGCACTTGGCGTGACGTAAATTACAACAGAAAAATTAGCACTCGCACCTTGCAAGTGCTAATTTTTTTATCTACAATGGAGTCACGAAATTAAATTACGGAGGAATTCTATGAGTACACCGATAAAACCTCTGGCGGACCGCATTGTAGCAGTGCGCGAAGTGGCTGCAAGCAAGACCGCGAGCGGAATTTATTTGCCTGATAACGCCAAAGAAAAGCCGGTTCTAGCAAAGGTTGAGGCCGTTGGCCCTGCCGTAAAATCGCTCAAAGTCGGCGATAAAATCATCTACAAAGAATATTCGACGACCGAGCTGAAAATCGACGGCACCGAGTACTTAATTGTTAAGGAAGAAGACGTCCTCGCGACGGTTTAGGAGAAAATCATTCATGGCAAAGAAAGTTTTTTACGACGATGACGCCCGAACCCGCGTACTTGGCGGAGCGAAAGCGTTGTACGACGCAGTAAAGGTAACGTACGGACCAAAAGGCCGCAACGTGGTAATTGCCAAAGGTTACGGCGGACCAACGGTAACACACGACGGCGTAACGGTGGCGGAGAGCGTTGATCTGCCTGAGCAGGACGACGAAACGCTGGGATACAAAGTCGGCGCCGAGCTTATTAAGCAGGCTGCGAGCAAGCTGAATAAGGTTGCGGGAGATGGTACGACGACCGTAACCGTGCTGACATACAATATTTTGAAAGAAGCCAACCGCCTGATTGCTGCCGGCCACAATCCGCAGGAACTGCGCAAAGGCATTGAAGCTGCTGGTGCGGAAGTGGTTGCAAAGCTTGAAACGCTGGCTGAAAGTGTTGAGGGCAAGAAAGACCGCGTAGCGGAAGTCGCGACGATCAGTGCCGGTGACGCAACTATCGGAAAACTCATCGCCGACGTGATTGAAAAAGTCGGCAAGGACGGCGTGGTAACGGTAGAAGCTAGCCAAGGGCTTGAGCTTGAGGCGGAAGTGGTGGAAGGATTCTCACTTGACCGCGGGTTTGTCAGTCAGTTCTTCGTAACCGACGTCAACCGCCAAGAGGCGGTCTATGAAAAGCCGGCGATCGTCATTACGGATAAAAAAATCAGCAGCGTGCAGGAATTTTTGCCGATGCTGGAAAAGCTGGCCCAGGCTGGTAAAAAAGATGTCGTGCTGATTGCCGACGAGGTTGAGGGCGAAGCGCTCAGTATTCTGGTGCTTAACAAACTCAAGGGCGTTTTCAACACCGTCGCTGTTAAAGCTCCGGCCTTTGGCGACCGCCGCAAAGAGATTTTGCAGGACATCGCGACACTTACCGGCGCAACCGTTGTGAGTGATGACCAGGCGCTCAGCTTTGAGACAGTTGGCCTTGAAGTTGTTGGTAGCGCGCGCAAGGTGATCGTTGGCAAAGACGAGACGACTATCATCGAAGGTGCTGGAAAGGCGGCCGACGTGAAAGCGCGGATCGCACAGATTTACGCGCAGGCTGAAAACGCGACCAGCGAATACGACAAAGAGCAGTACGAAAAGCGCGGTGCGGCCCTTTCTGGCAAGGTTGCGGTCATTAAGGTGGGCGGCGCGACCGAAACCGAGATCGACGAGAAGAAGTTCCGCGTGGATGATGCTGTGGCGGCGACCAAGGCGGCTCTGGCCGACGGTATCGTGGCTGGTGGCGGCGTGACGCTTGTGAACCTTGCCGCTGGTATCAAAGCTGAGGGCTCAGATAGTATCAGTGCCGGGCGTCAGATTTTGAAAAACGCGCTGAAACAACCATTCCTCCAAATTACCGCCAATGCCGGACTCAACAGCGAGGCACTTTTGGCACAAGTTGAGGCGGGTAAGGTTGGGTTTGGTGTGAACGTGAACGCGCCGGAGAAGGGTTTGGTTGACGTGAAGAAAGATGGCGTTATCGACCCGGCCCGCGTGACGCGCGAAGCGGTACAGAACGCGGTATCGATCGCTTCGACCGCTGCAACCATGGGTGCGCTCGTGGTAGACATCCCAGAGGCTGAAGCGCCGCAGATGCCAGCTGGTGGCGGCATGCCTGGCATGGGGATGATGTAATCCAACCCCACATCTGACTAGAAGGAGGCTCTCGTGCCGAGAGTCTCTTTTCTTGACGTATAAATAATAAATATGTCATTATAATACTTGCACATAATGTGTACGCAGCGGAGGAGAGGAGCAGAACATGCTCGTTCTGCAGATCGAAGGCGGCTACAGGCAGTTCTTCGACCGGGAGCCGGGCGATCACGTCACCGTCGCCTACGGACTGCCGGAGGCGAGGCAAGCCGGCGACCCCAAGGGCAGGCTGTGGACGATCCCGAACACCAGGAAAGAGGTGATGCAGATCCAAAACGTGAGTTACGACTATTACTCCAACGCAGGAAAGGTGGTACGACTCACGGGGACGATGAACGGCCTCGTCGTCAGGCTCTCGGCGTATACCGAATACCGGACGGCGATCGTCACGATCGACTGACCGCCTGAGGAGCCTCCTCCACCCGTGTGCCCCCGCGCTGTCGCAGTGTGGGGGCACACCCTCACCAAGTTGATGTAAAAAAATACCCGGTTTTATCGGGTATTTTCTTTAGAGCGAAGTAATCTACACTGCAGGCTGTTGTGGACCAGCCAGATAATCAATTTCTTTGATTACGTCCAGAAGAGCCTGGGCGCGGCGGGCCTCGTCGGCGATGTTACGGGCAGCTTCGTGAGCTGGACCGATAAGTGACTTGTCGTCGGTGGAGCGAAGCAAAAGAAGGTACGTGTCGAACTTTTCTTCCGGGGAAACGTTGAGCTTGTCGACGAGCGGTCGGAGTTCGGTAAGGGCATCCTGCTTGATGGAGTCGAGGTCGCTGCTTCCACCCATCGAGGGCGCGACTATCGGACTCGACATGACAGGTGCAGCTACTGGCTCGGGTGCCGGTGCGGCGGCGACTGGCGCCGCTTCTTCTGGAGCTTCAGGTTCTGGCGCTGGCGCCGCCGCAGCTTCTTCGGCCTGCTGGTTAACGCCTGCGAGTACCTTGGCTAATTCCTGGTCGTCACTGATCGGTTGCTGACTTGTTGGTTGAATATCCATGCCCACCTCAAATATAATTCTTATGCTTCTTTTACTAAAAAGTGTATCATAGGAAGAGCAGATGAGTAAAGAAAATGAAACTCGTTCATTTTCTTTCGAATTGCGATTTCCTATATCGAAGATATAGGAAGAGCTATAGGAAGAGCAACGAATTCGCAAAGGCTAAACGGAGGTGGGATGTTAGACGACGACAATGTAATACGGCAGCGCGACCCGGAGAACGCGCTGGGGGTTGCGGCCGAGCAGTATGCCCAGGCACGTTTTGCTGTGAACGTGGAACATCCGGAAAATGACGGACGACAAATTACACGCGTCGTTGTTGTGGGAATGGGCGGCTCGGCGCTGGCAGCACTGCTGGTAAAAGCGTGGCTGAAAAGCGAACTGACCGTGCCGTTTGAGGTGGTGCGGACGTACGAATTGCCGGAATATGTCGACTACAATACGCTGGTTATTGCCAGCAGCTACTCGGGGAACACCGAGGAAGCTTTGGCCGGTCTTACGAACGCCCGCAACAAATTTGCGCAGGTGGCGGTGATCGCGGATGGCGGTAAATTGATGGAAACGGCGCAGGCGCAAACCATCGCGAGTGTCAGGCTCCCTGCCGACCTGCAGCCGCGCATGGCGATGATCTACAACCTTCGCGCCTTGGTAGCGATGATGGCACACTTTGGCGTTACCAGTTACGACCGGTTCGCGGAAATTGCCGACCAGGCTGACTGGCTGGGAGAACAGTCGCACAATTGGACGAGCGACGTTACGACGGATAAAAATTACGCCAAGCAGCTCGCACTTCTGAGTGTGGGCAAGACGCCGGTGTTTTATGCTGGAGCTTTGATGGCGCCGCTTGCCTACAAGTGGAAAATCAGCTGGAACGAAAATGCCAAAAACGTTTCGTTTTGGAATGAATATCCTGAATTTGATCACAATGAATTTATCGGCTGGACCTCCCATCCGATCGAGAAGCCGTTCGCCGTTTTCAATCTTATAAGCAATTTTGAAAACCCGCGGATTTTAAAGCGTTTCGAGATAAGCGACCGGCTGCTCAGCGGCATGCGGCCGAAGGCGACGGATATAGACGTGCAGGGAAACAGCGTTATCGCGCAGCTCTTGTGGGGCTGCATCTTGGCCGATTTCGTGAGTATTTACGTGGCGATATTGAACGGCGTTGATCCGACGCCGGTACCGCTGATCGAGAAGCTGAAAAAAGAACTCGCGGCCTGATATAGTTATTTATATGGTTAAGGCTGTACTCTTCGATATGGACGGCGTTCTGATTGATTCTGTTGAACTAGGGGTTCGTATGCGCAAGAAAATACTGGCGCAATATGGCGTTGATCTTGATACGGTGCCGGATCCTCAGGGTGAGGCACACCGTGCGGCCTCCCTGAAATCGCTTCTTGCAAACGTGAAGGCCCATCTAGGTATTCATATTGATCATGATGAATTCGCAAAAATATCACGCGAGAATATGCTTCAGGATTTGCAAAACCACGGAGTCTCCGCCGATCCCCGGCTAGTGTCGTTCTTAAAAGAGTTGAAGGCTCACGGCATTGTCTGCGCCATTGTTTCGTCTGGCCAGCGCGAAGGGACGGATATCAAACTGGAGGTTCTTGGTATTCGTCAGTACTTTTCTGTTATTGTAACGGGGAGTGATGTGAGTGAGCATAAACCTAATCCGAAGCCGTATCTTTGTGCATTAGAAAAGTTACGCCTGTCCGCCGATGACTGTGTTATTTTCGAAGACAGCCTCACTGGCATCCAGGCTGGACGGGCTGCGGGCTGCAGAGTTATTGGATTCACGCAATACAATCCCCCCAGGGAGGCGCTGCCCGAAGTTATAGCGGTAATAAAAAACTGGGGCGACGTAGATTACATCAAGCTGGAGCATCTGCTAGCTAGTGATACTGGCGAAGCGACTCGATAGGGTCTTTCCGTGCGGCGCGGATGGCCGGATAGATGCCAAAAAGCACGCCAACGATAAATGACGTTGAAAAGGCGGCGGCGGCAACCTGCCAGGTAATTGCCGGGTTGAACGTCATGAACGTGCTGATCATAAACGCCACAAGGTATCCGCCGATATAGCCGATAACGCCGCCAAGCAGACTGATGATCATTGCTTCGATCAGAAACTGCCAGACAATATTGGCATTGCTGGCGCCGACGGCTTTTCTAAGGCCGATTTCGCGCGTACGCTCGGCCACGCCAACCAGCATGATGTTCATGATACCGATGCCGCCAACGACGAGCGAGATTGCGGCGATGAGTGCCATGATAACGGTGATAGCGAAAAAGAACCGGCTGGCGGGCTGCGCGATTTCGTCGCCGGAGAGAACGCTGAAGTCTTTTTCGCCAAAATGGTTTTTCTTTAATCTCTCGTTGATTTTTTTGATGACGCCCGACAGATCTTTCTTGCTTTTGGTGCGCACGTCGATCTGTTGGATTTGGGCGATACCTTGGTGGAAGCTTTTACCGCTGTCGAGATTGATAATCGCCGCATGGTCGAAGTCGACGCTGTTGAAATTGATCGG
>CAMLDM010000006.1 GCA_946479025.1 uncultured Candidatus Saccharibacteria bacterium
TGGCTGGGGTGGAGGGATTCGAACCCCCGAATGCTGGGACCAGAACCCAGTGCCTTACCACTTGGCGACACCCCATTAGGGTCGTATCAAATTGTAGCATTTATGGAGCGTTTGCTCAAGAGGTGAAAGCTATGCTTTGCGCGCTTCTTTTACTGCCGGCTTTCGTGCTGGCCGAGCATCGTGGTAAAAGTCGCGGATTTCAAACAGGAAGTACGCGCCGATCGCGGCGAATACTAGCCCGTAGGCTAAGCTAAGAATATTGGGATTAAGCAAGAATGAAACCACCAGCGACACAACATTCACAAGCGCCGCGAGAAACAGCAGTGACCAGCCTTGTTTTCGCAGAGATTTTAGAGGAGAAATAGCGACCGCGCCGATAACGACATTTGCCGCGGCAAACAGCAAGGTCATGAGGACGCCCCAGAGTATGACGCCGCCTATGGCCACATCCACACGGCCGCTAAGCCCTACGATTGCCGCTCCAGCGAGAAGCGCCGACAGAACACCAAAGACACCGATCGCGCCAAGCACTACACCAATCAACGTTAGCCACCAGATATTTTTAGCAATCCACGCCCGGATGTTCTCCGGCAAATGTGGCGCATCCTTATACCACGATGCAACCTGTAGTTCCAGTTTTCGTAAGTTTTCCATAAGCCCGCTCCCCCATTATTTCTACTTTCATCATACGCCTTGCGGGAGGCCTGGACAACTATTTCGTCGGCTTACGCCCAAGCGGCCACATCCCCCAGCTCGCCCACGCCATAGCCACACCAAGAGCCAGGCAAAACAGCACGTTCCACCAGCCTACCGGAAGGCTGACTGTATCGCCAAGAAATCCGCTATTTGAAACGACGTTTCCGGACACGTTCACCCATATCGATACGGCAAACCAGGCCATAACCACCAGCCAGCCGCATACCATGCTGACCACGCGCATCGCCTTGCTTAGCTGCATGCCAAGCAGAAACGGCAGTGCCGCCACTTCAAACGTAACGATGAGCGCGGCCCGTACAGATGCAAAATCTTCAAAAGGAAGCCACATCTGCTTGATGACGTCCGGGAATTTTTCAAATGTAAACAGCTGCGCTACTACCATCACGACAAAAACGGCAGCCAGACCAATACTAATAGTGCGGATGTTTTTCGTTTTAGGGTCTGGGGCGGGAGTAAGCTTTGCAAAAACGCTCATGACTTAAGTATACGCCTCCGTCCAAATTAACGGAACATCCGGCCGCATATGGAATTTCTCCATAAAACGATATACTGGAAAAATAATGGATACCGAGATAAAAGCAACCGTCGACGCCTTTTTTAGCAATTACCCCGCAAAAAAGTACGAGAAGGGCGAAATTCTCATCCGGCCCGACGAAGTTCCCTCGCATATTTTTTATCTGACCGACGGACTCGTGAGCGAGTACGACATATCCCAAAGCGGCAATGAAATCGTCGTCAACACCTTCAAACCGGGAGCGTTTTTTCCGATGTCGTTTGCCATAAACCGCGGAACGAGCCCGTACTTTTTCGAAATCTCAAAACCAGCCGTCATGCATCGGGCACCGGCCGAGCAGGTCGTGACGTTTTTAAAGGCCAACCCCGATGTCATGTTCGATCTCCTCAGTCGGGTATACCGCGGTACCGATGGCGTATTGCGGCGCATGGCGCACATGATGGGCGGCAAAGCAAAAACACGCCTTTTATTTGAACTCGTCAACGCCGGCCACCGTTTCGGCAAACAAAACCGCGACGGACATATCTTCATTCCTCTTACAGAGAGTGATTTCGCGAAGCGGTCCGGCCTGTCGCGAGAAACTGTCAGCCGCGCGCTGCACGAACTGAAAGCGCTCCATTTAGTAAGCGTACAGGCGCGGGGCGTCACCGTTATCGACATGGACCGGCTCGAGGCAATCCTCGGCTCAGATCTTTAAAACACCTTTTTGTGACGAACGTCACATCCCGGCCACTCAACCTCCTTTATACTTCTCTCTACAAACGTAAAGGAGGAGATGGTCATGGACCACAACATAAAAACACGTAAAAATGGGCTGATCGCTATTTTATTGATAGGAGTCGTGCTTGCAACGGGCATATCTTCTTATATCATCACACAGACGAAACCGCAGGCCGAGGCGTCACAAACTACTAGGCAGACGAGCCAACCTGCCACACCAGACAAGATTACTTTTACCGCTAAAAAGGGAGAAACGGTACTTGCCCAGCTTAAGACGGTCGCCAAAGTTACTACGAAAGACTCATCCTACGGCTTATACGTAGATGGTATTAATGGCCTGAACGGCGGTAGGGACGGCAAGTATTGGAGTTACTACATAGATGGCAAGCTTGCGAGCGTTGGCGCAGCCTCCTATGTTTCAAAGGGTGGAGAGAAGATCGAATGGAAGCTAGAAAAAATACAATAACAATCCAAACGATCATAGCCGTGGCGCTGGTTATAGCCGGCGCCGCGCTACGGCTTGCACCCCATGTGCCCAATTTTGCGCCCGTCGGAGCAATAGCGCTGTTCGGCGGCGCGGTACTTGGCTGGCGGCTCGCGGTCTGGCTACCACTTGCCGTTATGATGATTTCGGATCTTGTGCTGGGATTTTATAGCGGTATCGAATTTACCTGGGCGGGTTTTTTGCTGGTCGCGCTGTTTGGTACGCAGCTGCGGGGCGCCCGCTTCCTCACGCGGGTCACCCTTGGCACGCTTGGCAGCGGGATCATTTTTTTCATCGTATCAAACTTCGGCTCGTGGCTTACGAGCGGAATGTACGAACCGACACTGGAAGGGCTCGTCCGCTGCTATTACATGGCGCTGCCATTCTTCCGCACTTCCTTGCTAGCCGATGCATTCTACGGGGTTCTGCTATTTGGCATTTATGAGGCGGCATCTGCATACATTGCCGCACACCAAGCAAAACATAAACTTGAATTAAAACACATGAGAAATAAGGGGTATAATTAGCATATGGAAGAATCGCTGCATCTGCCAATTTTCATTGTCATTCTGCATCTTATCAATCTTTTTTGCCTGATACTTCTTATCCGCAGCGGGATTCAAATCCTGTTTGATCACCCAAAACTATACTGGACCGACGACACAACAGGTGGCAACCATTGGCTGCGCTTTGGCAAGAAAGTCATGCCAAAAGACAAGCTCTGGACATCGCTTGACGAGGCCGAAGACCCGGGCAGACTCGCTTTGCCCGGCGGCACGCACAATCTTGGAGCGGCACGCCACTGGCACTTCGCAACAGCAATTATTTGGGTATCGACCGGTATTATTTACATGAGCTATTTATTTATGACCGGCCAGTGGGAGCGGCTTATTCCTACCGATATCGGTGTTATTCCGCGCGCTTTTGATACGATGTACAGCTATTTGACGCTCAACATTCCGCCCGATGGCCCCACGTATAACGCCCTGCAGCAACTAACGTACGCGGGTGTCGTCTTTCTTCTTGCTCCGCTCTCCGTTATTACTGGTCTGGCCCTCTCGCCTTCTTTGGTTGCGAGATTCCCGGGCTTCCTGAAGATATTTGGCAATCGCCGGCAAGTTGCCCGCAGCCTGCATTTTATTGCAATGGCGCTTTTTTCCTTGTTTATCCTGGTCCACGTCACCATGGCAATAGGTTTTCATTTCTATGACAGCGTCAAGCGCATTACGCTCGGCGGTACCGATGTAAATCTCAGCCTGGCACTTACAATATTCTTGATGGCGCTGATACTGCTCGCAGCCTTCAATATCTGGGCTTCCTACTTTACGCTTGCAAACCAAGTACGCCTGCGCAGCATACTAACAAGATTTTATACTCCCGTGGTTCGCTCTCTATTTGGCTGGATGAAATCGAGCCAACACTACACGAAAAAAGATATCTCTCCCTTCTTCCGAGTCAATGGCTATCCGCCAGAGACAGAAGAGTACAAAGAGCTAAAGGCGAACCACTTTAAGGATTGGAAATTAAGAGTGTACGGCTTAGTCAAGGAGCCGTTCGAGATGTCGCTTGAAGACATGAAAGCCTTGCGTAAACAAGACCAGATCACCAAGCACAACTGCATTCAGGGCTGGACAGCCGTAGCCGAATGGGGCGGACTGCCAATGAGCGCTATCATTGAGAGGTGTAGCCCAAAGCTCACGGCAAAGTACGTTATTTTCCACTGCTACGATACCGACGACAAGGGCCAAGCGTACTACGCAGGGCTTCGGCTTAGCGATATGTACGACAAACAAACCATACTCGCATACGAAATGAATGGCAAACCGTTACCCGTAGAGCACGGCGCCCCTTTGCGCCTTCGCTGCGAAAAGAAGTATGGGTATAAGATGGCCAAATACATCAAGTCGATCGAGTTTGTAGATAGCTTTGAGCACATCGGCCAAGGGCGGGGCGGTTACCGGGAAGATACGGTCTTCTTTGACTGGGAAGCATCGATCTAGCGGCATGGCAAAACAAAAACAACAAAACACACGGACGCACTTCGCCCTCGCAGTAGCCGTGCTGGCATTAGTCATTAACTTTTGGGCGTGGTCACTGCTCAGCCCGCTCGGTACTCGGTACGCCAGCGAGCTCAGCCTGCAACCAGTTATGTTGTCGCTGCTCTTGGCAATACCCGTGATTGTCGGTTCGCTTGGCAGGATCATACTCGGCATGCTCACCGATATTTATGGCGGCAAAATGATGTTCGCCGTGGCCTGTTTCCTAACAGCTATCCCCGTCATTGGCCTCGCGTCTGCTCACAATCTCAGCCAACTTGCGTTCGCAGCATTTTTTCTAGGTCTTGGCGGTGCGGTTTTTGCCATTGGCATACCATATATTAGTGCCTGGTTTCCGCCGGAACGCCGCGGGCTGGTGCTTGGCATATATAGCATGGGTAATATCGGCACCGCTCTCTCAGCCTTCATGACGCCGCGACTAGTGAACATGATCGGCCTCGGCGAGACCTTTCTAACGGTCGCCGCCCTTCTAGTCGCCGTAGGATTGATTTTCACGTTTTGGGGCAGAAATAGTCCCAGCTGGAAACCAGCGAAAGCGTCGCCTTTGCGTCATATAGGAGCAGCAGCCAAACAACGTCTGACATGGGATTTATCCTCGGTCTATGCCATCACCTTCGGAGCGTTCGTTGCTTTCGGCGTATATCTTCCCGTACTTCTCAAAGCAGCCTACGGTTTATCTCTAACAGATGCGGCCACCCGCGCTGCGGGGTTTGTGGTACTCGCGACCATCGCCCGGCCCGTCGGCGGATGGCTGAGTGATAAAATCGGCGGTAAAATAGTTCTCCAATTTGGTTTGCTGGCGGTGGCGCTGCTTGCGTGCTTCGTGGCGTTCCAGCCTACACTCGAAACCCAGACTACTGCAGCATATTTAAGTCTTGCATTTATGCTTGGGTGCTGCAATGGCGCCGTCTTTGCGCTGGTCGGCAAGATGATACGGCCGGAATTCATAGGCAGTGTCACGGGTATAGTTGGCGCAGTCGGCGGATTGGGAGGCTTTTTACCCCCTCTTATACTTGGTGCGACCTATCAAACTACCAACTCCTATGCATTTGCTCTTATAATGCTTTCCGTGAGTGCGTTTGCGGTGCTATTCTACATTTCCACCCGTCTCAAAGTTAAAAATCGATCCCTTTATTCGCAGTAAATCCTTCATCGAAGTGATGTCTGACCTTATCGACACGCGACATAATATCGACTGATTTATGAAGTGTTTCAGGAAAGTTACGGCCCGTCAGACACAGGCTGGTCGTTTTGGATCTTGAGGAGATAAGCCGTTTAAGATCTTGCTCATTGATCAACCCATCGTGGACGGCATTGTTAATCTCATCGCAAACTACTACGTCGTATTCACCACTCGACACGCATTCCATAGCCCGCTGGAACGTCCGCCGGGCGCTATCCTGATGCTCCTTCTGGCTCACGCCTTTGGCACTGAGAGAGCCGGCATTGTAAAACCCCTTGCCTCCTTTATATACTGTCAGCCGTCCGGGGAATACCGGAGCAATCGCCTCCAGGAAATGATCTTCGCTCACTTTCCAGCTTTTTATGAATTGAACAAAGGCGACTCTCGATCCGCTGCCGAGGGCTCGGCATATAAGACCGAGCCCTGCACTTGTTTTGCCCTTGCCCTCACCGGTGTAAACGATAACCACGCTTTCCTTCTGTTTCGTAGGAAGTGCCATGGCAGCTATCTATGCCTCGCACACGCCGCCTGCACACGCTAATTCTTTTGCCCCTGTCGTCTGGTCGTCCTGTTCAAAAACGACCAGCCTTGAGAAATCCAACTTGCCGAGCGCCTTGGCCCGCTCTTCGTACTCCCGCTCGCTGATTTCTTCATATGGCGCCAGCTGGTAGACATGGTCGTTACGCGGCAGGAATGACAGGCCGCCTACGATATCCCAGTTCTCATACACAAAGTTGGCAACGGCCAACCACTCGTCATCGCCAACATAGATAGTGACGGACGGATTATGTTCGGTAAAGTGCAGCTTGAGCCGCTTCCATTCCTCCAGCATAGTAAGGGCTGGCACGTCCGCTGCAACGATCGCTCCTTCGGGCGCCTTGACCGGAAATTCCAGTACCATAGTCGTTGCCGTAGAGGTTGAATAGCCAATCTCTGGATAGACGGGCACGCCTTGCTCTTCCGCCAGTTTCAAAAGCGGGTCATTGACGCTAATACGCACGCGACGAATGTAATACTTAGCAAACCATGGATGCATGCCCGAACCAACGCCAAGCAACTGGCCGGAGTTTCCGTGCGGCTTTACGCATGTCACCGCCGTGGAAGGGCGGGCGCCAAATCGCTTTGCGTATAGCCTGTTCGCCTTTACCGACTCATCTCGCAAAGTCTCGAGGTTGACATCGTTGCGGACGATTTTATTGTCGTAATAGCCGGTAATCGAAACGCCAAGCAGCTGCTCCTCCTCGCAGTTTTTGCGCCAGATACCATCAAGGTAGCCAAAGTTCGTAAGTGTCGCCTGGTACGTGCCGATAAGCGCGGCGAGGCGCATTTTACGAGTCAGGCTCGCCATATCATCCTGTGGCCGCACGACGATCGATGTCAAGTTGCAAAACTGCTTGGAGCGCAGATAAATCTCGCCACATGGGTTTACGCCCATCTGCGGCTGATCCGCAATTGTCTTCCACCTGCGTGGCGGCACCTGCCTCTCCAGCCCGCCACGGTTAAATATGCCCCGTTCGCCGCTACCCGACGTCACCAGCGCCGTCCACTCTTCCAGAAAATCACCGGCGGAAGGTTTTTCCTCATAAACCGCAGAATTGTTGGCCATAGAGCGCTGCCCCTCAGTTTGCCAGAAAGTGCCTTTTTTAGCATCGCGCATAGCCTGATCGTCGAGCGCCGATAGCGAGATGAGCGCCGAACGGCGGACGCCGCCCGCTACGACAATCAGTCCGATCTGGCAGATGATGTCGTGCAGGTCGATCGTCGAGAGTCGTCTCCCCTGGCGCGAAAGAATTTTCGTACGCGTAAACACCATGAGGTTACGAAGCGGCATCGGCCCCGAGGAGCGGCCGCCCATGGTCACGAGACGCGCGCCCGCCGGGCGAAGCTGTGAATAATCAATATGCACGTCGTATCCCGACGCCCACGCGTCACACGCTTGAACAAACGCCCTGCACCATCCTTCCTTGCTGTCTTCCACGACGATCGGCGACCGCTTTTTGCCAGTCTGCTTCTTGATTTGAGGGAACTTTTCAACGTTTTCGGGTTCCGCCGCAAATCCGCATCCCGCACCGCACATCGAAACGTACATTATTTCGGATAGATCCCGCCAGGAGGTCGGCGCGATGTATGCGCAGTTGTAGGCGCAAACATTCGTGGCCTCGCATGCATCTCCAGCCGACCAAAGCAGGCGCATCGAGGGACAAATCTCCCGGTTTATAATTGCCGTACGCACTTCCTGATACTCAGCATCGCTCAACCTTTTTCCCAGCTTACCCTGCATATACCCCATAAAGCGGTCCACGGCCTCGATCCAGGTCTCGCGCCGTCCGAGTTCGTCACGCCAACGCGCGTAGAACTGGTAAAAAATAAACTCCTGGTATGACGAATCAAAATACGCGGCACTCTCGGAAACCTTGTCGCGCACTTCCTGCGAAACCGCACGCTCAAGCTCCCGTTTGCGCGCGTGCTCTTCCCGGTACAAAATAAACGCTTTGGCCGTTGTGGTGTAGTCGGCAAGCATTAGCTGACGTTCAACCTCATCCTGAATTGCCTCGACGTTTGGTATGAATCCTTTGTATTTCTTCGCGTCCTGCATCAAAGTGCTGGCTACCTTGTGTGCCACGACAATCGCCTCATCGGGCGTACCTTCGGTGGTTTCACGCATCGATTTCTCAATGGCATTAGCGATTTTACTGAATTCAAACGGCACTACACGACCATTTCTTTTTTGTGTTTGTGATAAGTATTTCTTGTACGCCCGTACTGCGGGTTGCGCGTCCAGGGTAGCATCAAATGCAGGTTCTTTCACTTTCAATTCCCTCTATTTTATTGTTTCGTGGCCCTCCGCCAGCTAGGCTACAGTATAGGGTTTCGACGCATAAAAAACCTGTGACAGCCGTCACAATTTGTACGCATTAGAAACGCGAATATAACGAGTTATTATAAACTGTTGTTTTTTCGTCATTTCGCTTGCGCTTTCTGCTCCATTCATGTATTCTACTAATCAGCGAAGGTTACAAAAACAAACATTTAGCTCCAACAAAAAATATGTTGTGACTGATCGCTCTACGATAACCCACCACAATAGAAGACACCCCGGTTTTTGCCGAGGTGTCTTCAGTTTGCTTTGTATTTATTCTGCCTTGAAAGAGTTTTCGCCGCGCCACTTGGCGATGGCCGCGTGATTGCCGCTGAGCAGCACCTCGGGAACTTTCATGCCCCTGAAATCCTCCGGTCGCGTGTATTGCGGAAATTCGAGCGTTTCACCGTCGCTGAAGCTTTCGATCTCGGCGCTCATCTCCCCGCCGAGTACGCCGGGAATCAACCGCACGATACTGTCGATAATCGTCATAGCCGGCAACTCGCCGCCCGTCAATACATAATCGCCTACGCTCACCTGCTCGTCTACAAGCGTCGTAATCCGCTCATCATAACCCTCATAGCGGCCGCAAATAAAAATAATGCCGCGGTCGTCATCTGCCCACTGCTGTGCCATAGACTGCTTCCAGCGCTGCCCGCGCGGCGTCATAAGTGCAACCTTTGCCGTCGGATCAGCTTCCTTTGCTTTTTCAACCGCCGCGAACAAAGGCTCGGGCTTGAGTAGCATGCCGTCACCGCCGCCATACGGCGTGTCGTCCACTTGCCTTCGAGGACCGAGGCCAAACTCACGTAAGTTAACCAACTCAAACTGAGCAGCGCCTTCTTTTTGCGCCTTCCACATCATCGAGGTGTTCAATACGCCGTTGAACATCTCCGGAAATAAGGTTATGATCTGGATTTTTTTCATCTTTACTAGTGTAGCACCTCTGATAAATATTGACAAACTATATATTTTATTGTAACATGTAAACGGTAGAAGACACCGCTTACTTCCGGGAGGAACCATGCAGAACTGGATGGTACGCCAGCTGATGAACGACCCCACGTTCCAGCAGGCGCTGACCAACCGCACGGCTGCAGGCGACCCCCACGCCGAGCAGGTTACGAATCAGATTGAAATCGTACGTGCACTCAAACGCACACACCAGCCAACGAGTATTCACTTCGAGATGCCCTGCCGGGATCTCGCCGAGCTTGTGGCCGCGTACCTGACAGCGCACAATGAGCTGGGTTTCTACTTCCCCAAAGGACACCGTCCGACCGCCTGAGCGGCCCGTGCCCTTCGGGGCACTACCAAAGCAATGTATCCTCATAGATTTCTTTGTTGGTGAAACAGAAGTGTGATAAAGCCCCCGGCAGCCGCCGAAGGCTCTACCAGGGGCAAAGTACCCTTTATTCTTCTACGGAAGTGTGCGGCTCGTAAGCCACGACACAGATGGGAACCTGGAGGCCGAGGCCCTCCTGGATAGCCCTCTCAGCGCCCCGGATATCATCCGAAGTGATGATCGGGATTTCATGCTCAAAAGCAACGGAATCCAAATCGCCACCATCCATGATGAACTGGACGCGCGCCCTGTAGCAAGATCCCATGGGAGCCGCCAGAGGCAAGTAGCTCCATCCGAGAAGTTCCTTGCGAGTTGGGAGCAAGAGATCGAGCGCAAGCACCAGCTGATTTGCACTACTGGCATATAGCACCTGCGACGCAACTGCACCGTCGGCCTCGAACGCTACGAGAAATGCGTGCATGCTTTCCTCCCCCTAACTCTGTTGGTACGAGTGATAACACCTGTTTATAGAATGCCAGAAACTAAGATAGCCGTCAATCAAAGGGTGGCGCTCCTCCAAAATCACGAAACCCGCCAGAAAGGCGGGTATTTTCGTGACACATACAAGGCTCTCAACAAATATGTTTTGTTGCTCGCATAGAGCTCTCTTTTTCTCGCAGTTCAAGTGTCGTTTCGTTGAACTGTTTATGATTATATATCGAGATCGTCCAGTTCTGCAAGTTCTTTTCGGGTCTTTTTTGCAAGATCCGACTCGTTTTCCACATCTTCATCTGATGAGTTTTTCACAGTCTCGCTAAGATCTTCCTCAGATGTGGTAGCATAGCTTTCACGCTGGTCGTCGTTGTTGACGATTTTTAGGTTATACCGGGCGTCGTTTTTCGTGCCAAGTGCGCGCAGCAGTGTGCGCAGACTCTGGGCTGTTACTCCGCGCTTACCGATGACCCGCCCTAAGTCCTCAGGATTGACCGTGAGAGTGAGCAACACGCCTTTTTCATCGATTAACCGCTCAACGACAACGTCGTCCGGATTACCCACGAGTGATTTCACGATATATTCTACAAATTGCTGGTCTATTGTTGACATATGCCCTCCGCTGTCCGTCCTCGGTCGTGCCGAAACTACTGCTTATCGTACTCTCATTGTAACACGAAAAACACCCGCGATTGCAAGCGGGTGTTTTTACAGAGGTAAGAATGATTATTCTGCTGATTCTTCGGCAGGAGCTTCTTCCACCACTTCTTCTTTTGGCTGGTTTTTGCGAAGCTTTTCAGTGTTTTTGATAGCTTTTTGCTTGGATGCGTCAGCTTCTTTCACCCACTTCGGCAGCTTTACGCCAGCGTCCTTAAGGAGTTTTACTACGCGAGGAGTTGGCTGCGCGCCGTTATCGAGGTATTTCTGAGCGGTTTCAACCTGGACGTTAGCCTCTTTAGTGTGAGGGTTGTAGCTACCAACGTAAGCGACGACACGGCCGCTTGACGGGTGGCGCTGCGCTTCCTGTACGGCCAGACGGTAGACTGGGTAGCCTTTACGGCCAATACGTTGCAATCGAATTGCGAGCATAAAAATTAATCTTCCTTTACTTCTCTCTTTTAGACTTTTATTAGTTCTTGACTAAGTCTACACTGTTTTTCTCTTCACGTCAATCTGTTTTCGCGCGTTCTTCGTAGGCTTTCAGCGCTGCGCGGGCAGCCTGCTGCTGCGCAACCTGCTTGCTAGGTCCGGTACCTTTGCCCATGATCTTGTCGTTCACGAACGCACCGAGCGTAAATACCTTATCGTGATCAGGGCCGGTTTCTTCCAGCACCCGGTAAATCGGCGTCTGGTTGTCGAGCCGCTGCGAAACTTCCTGTAGGTGAGATTTCGGGTCGCGCCAACTGCCAGTCTCAAGAATCGTGTTAAGTTTGGCGAGAATATGCTTCTCAATAAATATCGCCGCATCCCCATAGCCACGCTCGAGATAAATAGCGCCGATGACCGCCTCGAACGCGTTGGCGAGAATCTGTTGACGGGCGCGGGCAGAGCCATGCTTTTCGCCTTTGCTCATGCGGACCAACGGCTCATAGCCGAGTTTGTCGCCAGCGTCGCCGATACTTTCGGTACGCACCAGAGACGAACGCCAGCTCGTCAGGATCCCCTCTGGTTCATTGTAGTTACGGAAAAGAAAATCCGTTACCACCAGCTCTAGCACGGCATCTCCTAAAAATTCAAGACGTTCGTTGTGCTCGGAGACGCTTTTTTTATGCTCATTCACGTAGCTGCGGTGAGTCAACGCCGTAATAAGATAGTCGATATTTTTGAATTCAAACCCTAGTTTTTCCCGGGCGAAATCCTGATATGGGGCGGTTTGCATGCCACTCATTTATAAGTTCTCCTGTCGGATCCGCTTCATGGCGAGAAGCATCAGTTTGCCAATATCCTCGTATTCAATCACGTCGAGCGCGTCATGGAACTTAAACCACTTGATGCCGTTCATCCATTCCTCTTTCTGAATTGCGTTTGTGTCACCCTTGGCTCGCACCAGATAGATCTGCGTCGTCATCAGCACGAGACGGTCAACTCTTCGGTAGCGGAAGTGAATTTTACCAAGCCATCCCAGCACATCAGTATCGTGAAGGCCAGCTTCCTCGCCAATTTCGCGCTTTGCAGTCTGCTGCGCCGTTTCACCTTCTTCGATATGACCTTTCGGAATCGTCCAGCGGTCTTTTGCGTCCTGAATAAGCAGTATCTCCACACCGCCTTCCTTATTGCGGCGGAACACGATGCCGCCGGCAGTCGGTTCGCGGACTATTTCCTGAATAGACGCCCGGGGGCGCTTGAAGTATTTTTTAAATCGTTCAAACTTTTGATTCTGCATCGTCTGATTTCCCCTCGACAAGCGTACGATAAGCGGTGCCTAAAACCCCGTTTACAAACTTGCTTGAGTTATCAGAACCAAACGCCTTGGCCAGCTCAACGGCTTCGTTGATCACTACCTTTGGCGGCACAATTTCAGAGAGATGGAGCAGCTCGTAGAGCCCCATGCGAAGAATCGTACGGTCAATCCGCGCAATCTGTTCGATCGGCCAGTCGGGCGCTATAGGCTGGATTTTTTCATCAAGATTCGCCTGCTCAGCAATGATCCCTTTTACCAGGTCACTAACGAATTGCTTGTCTTCGATAGCAGATTCATACCGTTCTAGATTCCGTCCCAGGATCTCATCAATATCTGCCGAAACATCCTCCGACTGCGTACGGAACTCGTACTCGTAGAGGCTTTGAAGTGCGACAATGCGTCCGAGGTGGCGGTTTGAGGCCATAGGGTTTGGTTCTTTCTTTTTTGACTAGGTTTGTTTAAGTTACCCTTTTATAGGGGCGAATAACAGCTATTTTGCGAGGGCTTTGCCGGTTTCGCGCTTGGTAGTCTTAACTTTTACCGGTGATTTGCCATTGACGCGGCGAGCCAGCTTCAACACGAGATGGCTGCGACCAAGGCCGGTTTTGCGCGGGCTTTTCTGCTTTTTTGGTTGTCCCATAGAAAGATCTCCTTTATAGGTTTGGTGTAATAAAACTTAAGAGTATTATACCCGAGCTTGGCGGATTTCTCAAGGGCAGATTAACGTAGGGCGAATCGTACTATAAAACGATATTTACAAGACGTCCAGCGACGTAGATAATTTTCGTCAGGGTCTTACCATCCGTAAATTTCTTGACATTCTCTTCAGCAAGCGCCAGTTGCGTTACTTCTGCTTCGGTTGCGTCTGCAGCAACTTCCAATTTTGCCCGGAGCTTGCCCTTCACCTGCACGATGATCGTTTTCATGTCGCTTCTTATAAGCGCGTTGTCCCACTGCGGCCAGCCAGCTTCTTCTACCAAACTTTCATTGCCAAGTTGTTGCCAAAGTTCTGCACTCATGTGCGGCGCGAATGGTGCGAGAAGCCGCACGAGATCACCAAGCGCCTCTCGCCAGACCGCATCCGAAAAACCATCATTTTTCAACTTATACAGTTCGTTTACGTATTCCATCATAGCGGAGATAGCCGTGTTAAAACTGAGCCGGCGATGATCATCGGTCGCTTTTTTAATGGTTTTGTGCTGGATGCGCTTTACCGCGTCGTCGTTGCCGGCAAAATCTTTCTCTGCTTCATCAAACTCTTGCACCAACGTCCACACACGGTTTAAGAAGCGGTAAATCCCGGCAATGCCGCGCGAGTCCCACGGCGCGTCGAGCTCAATCGGCCCCATGAAAAGCAAGTACGTACGCAGCGCATCAGCGCCATATCCTTGGTCGATGACATCGAGCGGATCGATGACATTGCCTTTGCTTTTGCTCATTTTCGTGCCGTCTTCGGCGTTGATATAGCCATGATATACAAGTTTCTTCACCGGCTCCTTGAAATTCGTCAGACCCATATCTTTAAATACGTGCGTCCAAAAACGAACATACAGCAAGTGAGCAACCGCATGATCGCCGCCAACATAATAATCGACAGGTGCCCAAATGTTTGCCTTTTCCGGCGCCCAGGCCTGCTGATCATTCTGCGGATCAGTGTAACGAAGCAAGTACCAGCTACTACAGGCATAGCCATCCATCGTATCGGTTTCGCGCTTGGCCGGCTTATTGCAGGTCGGACAGGTAGTGTTCACCCATTCGTCCACGCCAGCAAGTGCCGACTTACCGTCACCCTTAGGCGCGTAGTCTTTCACCTCTGGTAACATTACCGGCAGCTGATCATCAGGGACGGCGACTGCGCCGTGCTCGTCGCAGTAGACAATAGGAATCGGCGCGCCCCAGTAGCGCTGGCGACTGATCAGCCAGTCGCGCATTTTGTACGTCGTCTTGCTCTTGCCGGCTTCTTCTTTTTCTAGCCACGCCACGATTTCTTCGCGCGCGTCACTCGTTGTCATACCATCGAACTTACCACTGTTTTGCAGCGGACCCTCACCATGATAAACAGCTTCGGCTTCGCCCTCCGGCTTTTTGATCACCTCGACGACCGGAAGCTTGAACTTCTCTGCAAACGCGAAGTCGCGCTCGTCGTGCGCTGGTACACCCATCACTGCGCCCGTGCCGTAGCCAGCAAGCACATAATCAGCAACCCACACAGGCACCTTTTCACCGCTCACCGGGTTGACCGCGTAACTTCCTGTAAACACGCCCGTTTTTTCACGCGTGTCGTTCATACGTTCGATTTCAGACTTCTTGATCGCCTGCGCGACATATTCATCCACGGATTCTTTCTGGTCGCCGACAGCAAGCGCCTTAGCTAGCGCATGTTCAGGAGCAAGTACAATGAACGTCGCACCAAACAGCGTATCCGGGCGAGTCGAAAAAACAGTGACAATGCGTGAAACCAAACTGAAATCATAGATAGTAAACTCTGTATCAAAAGTTACAGATTCGCCGTAATAGCGCCTATACGCGCTTAGCTTTTCCTCGTCGTTCTTAAATGGCTCGTGGCCCTCGAAATCGTTTGGAATATCCCCTAGCTTCATAGTACGGACATTGGTGATTTCAGCCATAGCAAACGAGCGCACCTCATCTTTAGAAAAGCGAGTTTGGAATTTTGCGACGTCTCCAACCTTAAGGTTTTTCGGCTCCTTGCGGAATGTTGACGTTTTTGATCCCGAGAGAATTTTTTCTGTCAGTTCCGGTGTAAATTTCAGCGTATCAGCCACATCGCGCGCGTCGCCCACAATAAACTCAATTTCCGCGCCCTCTGATTTGCCGATCCAGTTGGTTTGCGCGGTTTTGATTTTCTGCGGCCAGTCGAGATCTTCAATTTCATCCAGCAGTGCGTCGGCATACTCAGTAATTTTGAAGAACCATTGTTTCATCGATTTCTTCACGACTTCGCTACCACAGCGCCAACACCTACCACCCTCTACCTGTTCGTTCGCAAGTACGGTTTTATCAACCGGACACCACCATTGCAGACTCTCCTTCTGGTATGCCAATCCGCGCTCGAAAAATTTGGCAAAAATCCACTGAGTCCAGCGGTAATACTCCGGATCGCTGGTGTTAAGCTCTCGCGTCCAGTCGATGCTCACGCCCATGCGCTTGAATTGCTCTTTGAAGTTTGCAATGTTGACTTTCGTCACTTCGGCAGGCGCTCTTCCGGTCTTGATCGCGTAGTTCTCCGCAGGCAGACCGAACGTGTCCCAGCCCATCGGGTTTAAAACATTTTCGCCATGCGCCCGGTGAAAGCGAGCAATCGCGTCCACAATAGAATAGCTAAATGCATGCCCGGTATGCATACCTGCGCCACTAGGGTAGGGAAACATCCCCGAGACATACAGTTTCTGCCTATTTTTATCAGCCTCAACCGTATACGTCTGGTTTTCATCCCAGATTTTCTGCCATTTAGGTTCTATTTCGGAGGGGTTATAGCGCTTCATGTATCCCAGTATAGCAAACTTATGCCCCTGTTATACACCTTTCACCAGGAAGCTTACCCAAGAAGTGATTCTGATTCCGGTTTAAAACCTGAACCGGTCGGTTCGAGAGGAGAATTATATGATGACATAAAGAGACTCTGCGTAAGCGACGTAATCTCTTGCTGGAGCTGCTCCGGCGTTATCCACTTTTCCGGCGATTTTATATCTTGTGCCTGGTTGAATTTTGGTTTTATGACCGCGTTTAATTTCAGGCCGTCTTTGTCGCCGTTCACGGTAAATTTCGTTATCTCGTGGCTCCAACGGTCAACCCACAAGTCTGTCGTAACGCCTTCCTCCTTGTCGAGATCGGTATTATTGAGCGTAATGTTTGCGTCGCAATCATGCAGCTGCGTGTAAAACTTGGTCTTTTTCAACTCCGCGATAAACGCCCGCCCCTTGGCTGTGTCGGTCGTCAGACGATAACCCAAGCTGTCGGATTCGCTTCCAAGCTCTTTTGAAACAGTAATGAACTTGTTGTGCTTGTACGCATCTGTCACTTCAGAGGAGACCGCCTTGTCGCTCCTAAGTTTTTGACCGGCATCCGCTAGACATTTCTGGGTTTTTGCATAAGATTTACTGAAACTTTTCGTATCTTCCGCGCTCAGTTTTATCCATTTATCGTTCACTTTTCCAAGAATCTGATCTACCGTATCCTGCGCCGCCGGCGGAACTGTACCCAGGTATGCACTTACCAGGCTGTTGAGGCCGTTTACTTTCAGATAAATCGTTCCCTTCGTGTCAACCACTCCGCCAACACCAAGCGTAAACGTCTTCCCCTCCATCTTATATGTTACATCTCCCGTCATTTGCCCAGCGCCATCTTTGCTGCTGCCGCTAAATGTACCGACCATTTTCAGACCGTCTTTTTCGCCGTCGAACGTGCCGTCATAACTAAGCGACTTTGTGGTCATGAGGTGCAAAAGCGCGTCGCCGACAACTTTATCCGGATTTTGATACCAGAATTTATATGCAAGCACGCCGCTTCCGGCCAGTACCGCAAGTACCGCCGCAATGATGATACCCACAAGCAGCAGCTTCCGTTTCGGCTTTGATGGCGAAATAAGGACAGGTGCCGGCGGAGCCTGGAGCGTATGGTCCGGCTGAACGGGAATAGGATCGACATACTGCTTTGTTGGCGGCTCCGTTTCGGTTATAACCGGTGTTTGCGCAGGCTGTGTCTGCACATCAGGCGCCTGGTTTTGTTGCGGCTGCTGATTCTCTTGATCGTCCATAATCCCTCTTAGTGCTAATGCTAGTCTTACAGCTAGCTTAGCACAGGTTTAGGCAAACTTAGAGAAAAATTCTTCCTTAATTTTTACCCACTCGGGCGATTGCCGCACCAGCTCGACATCTTCACTCATCATGCAGAGTACCTTCACCGCCTCTTCGGCGTAAATATTCCCCTGCGAACCCTTCACCAGCACTGCGGCATCTTCCACAAGAACGCTATGCGCAAACCCGCCGGCATCAATCGCGCTTTTAAAGCTCTTTACTTGGCAGCCACGTTTTCTGGCAGCTGGAGCCAAATATTTTTCAGCCTCATCACCGATGGTGATTACCCAAGAAAGCATGTTCGGATCACACATCAAGCCAAGCTTTTCGTGCTCAGCCGCGGATGACGCGCCGAGTTCGTTCATACTTCCCAAAATAGCGATGCGCTGCGGCACCTGAAGGCCGTACAGCGCCTGAAGCGCGGAGCTGGCGGCTAGCGGACTGGAATTATACGTATCATCAATAATTATCGAATTTTCGACACCGCGAAGCACGTTCATGCGACCAGGTACCGCATGAAACAGCGCTAAACCCGAGGCAATTTCGCTCGGCGTTAAGCCAAGTTTTGCAGCAACCGCGACCGCGCCCATTGCCGGCCTAAGGCTGTGCTCGCCGAAAACCTTTATCGTCGCTGGGATCGGCTGGTCAAAATTAGGCGCTATCACCGAGCCCGCGTAGCCCGTCTTCACGTCAAAATCCTGCACTTCAAAGCGGTACTCAGCAAGGCCCGTGGTGCCGTATGTATCGACGTTCGTGTTGGTGAGAAAGTTCGCGTACTGGCTGTCGATATCATCGCGGTTAATAATTGCGAGCTGCGAGAAATTCGCCGCCGCCAACTCTTCCTGAGCCACCGCATCCATGGTCGGAAAAAACTCCATATGTTCGGGTGTAACCGCCGTTACGATGCCAATATGCGGGCGCAAATACGTGCCAAAATGCGGAATATCACCGGGGCGGTCGGTACCAATTTCTGAAACAATCACATCAACGCCAGTCGGCTCTTTTATACGCTCACGCGCCGCCGCAAATACCGACAGCCAGGCACCGATACTTTTTACATTTTCCGGATAATCGATGCCGAGGATAGCAAGCGGCGCGCTAAGATGCGTGTTGTGATTACCCTCGTGTAGCGCCACACGGTATCGCTGCGAAAGAAGCGTCGCAATGGCGCGCTTAGTGCTGGTTTTACCAACGCTACCGGCTACGACGACCAGCTTCACCTCCGGGTGTTTTTCAAAATACTTCTTAACGTATTTTTCAAGTTTTTTCTGGATATAATTTTTGAACATACTTACGCCTATCATAAACGATTTGCGCACGGAAATACAATTGCTGGTAAAATAAGCGCATGGATCAATCGGTAGACATCCACAAAGCGGGCGGCATCATCTTAAAGAATCGCCAGCTCCTCGTTGTCCGCTCCAGAGGAAAAGATACATTCAATACACCTGGTGGCAAATTAGAAGCAGGCGAAACTTCTGAAAATGCGCTGGTTCGTGAATTACGTGAAGAAGTAAAAATCACGGTAAATAAAGACGACCTTGAAGCGTTCGGTACGTTTTACGCCCAAGCTTCAGGCCAGGAAAGCAAGACTATCCGCATGGATGTGTTTGTCGTAAAACGCTGGAAAGGCGAAATTACTCCGGACACAGAAATTGAAGAAGCCCGCTGGATTAATTCCCAAGATGCCGAAGAAATCACGCTCGGCTCGATTTTTCACCACGAAATCATCCCGCGCATAAAGAAACAGGGTTTTATAGACTAATGAAAACGCCCCTCCCCGGCGTTTTCGTAAAACGCGGGAAAGGGCGGGAGGCCCGCTTGGCCGTGGAGGCCTACTGCGGCAGCAGGTTGTTGGTCACCAGGGTGAAGTCACCTCGGTAGAACCACAGCGTCTTGCCGTCGATCCGGAACCACGTGCTCTTCGGCACGTTAGTCGAGAGTACCTGGACGTGGTTTCCGCCATAGACCTTGATCGGCGTCCCGTCCTGGGAGCGGATCATGATGGTCTGGGCGGTCCCGCCCCACAGGTTCTTGAAGTTCTGGCGCAGCAGGTTGAGCCACGGCATCCCGGACTTGTTGTTGGTGAACCGGAACTGCGGCGGGATCTGCGACGTGATGTCGTTGAGTCCGTCCTGCGCCAGGATCATCGTGGAGCCGACGTGCTCGATCTGGCCGTTGGCCAGCGAGATCTTCAGGACCTGGGAGTCGTTGTTGCTGTCGCCCTTGCTGTCGACGGTGTCGAACTGCTTGTCACGGGTGACGTAGAACGAGTTCCCCTTGATCTCGTCCACCGGCTGACCGTACTGGTTGTAGGTCGACATGGTGGCCGGGAAGCCCTTGAACGCCTGGCTGAACTTGTCCTTCGTGGCGCCGAACGGGTCGCAGGCGGTCAGGCTTGCCACGAGCACCACGAGTGCGACGATGGCGCCCGTCAGGGCACCGCCGCGTCGCATGGTGCGACCGGTTACCTTCATTCGTCTCTCCTTCACAACTAGAGTGCGTGGGGTTGACTCAGGTAATACATTACTATTTTTACTTAATTATGTCAAGGGTTACGTCGAGGAGCCCTCGTTTCGGTACTCCAGAATATCTCCAGGTTGACAATCCAGCGCCCTACAGATTGCTTCAAGCGTGGAAAGACGAATTGCTCTCGCCTTTCCATTTTTGAGAATGGAAAGGTTCGCCATCGTAATTCCAACCTTTTCCGAAAGCTCAGTGACGCTCATTTTGCGCCTTGCCAGCATCACGTCGATGTTGATTATTATTGCCATAACAGTCCTTATACCGTCAAGTCATTCTCTGACTTTATACTGATGGCGTTTCTAAGAAGCATCTGCAGCGTAGTAGCAAACACCGCGATAACAACCGGCGCACAAGTCATTATCATGCCGATTCCCATGACACCAGGCGCATCTGTCCTCTGCGCAACAAAGTAAACAATTGGCAAACATGCCGCATATAGTCCACCGAATGCGATGGCGCTGTACTTTATTATTCCAAGGGCTCGCACCGAATCTAGAGAGAATGCCTTATCCGTATCAATATAGTTCAGCAATTTCCAGGTTTGATATAACGCTATAAAAAATGGAATCACGGTCGCGCCCAAAATAACGAGAGTCGGATATTTCAAGTATGCAAAATCGGGATACTCCTTTGCCCAGCCATTATAAATAGCTGGCAGTATCAGCGCGCACAAGCCGAGCGCCATCAGACCCAAAGCAATGACCGTCGCACGTAAAAAAATCGTTGATCCTCGTTTCATATCCCTCCCTTTTACCTTTTATAGTTTAGTAATATACTATGAATTTTAGCATCTTATTTATCGAATTACAATAAATATATACCGCTGAAGAATATTTAAAGACGCTGGATCCGAAACCAGCGCCTTCAAAGCGAAAAGCAAGCGACTAATTATTACACCGCTTTTTTCTTGTATATACTCAGAGCCAAAGCATACGAAACAATGAGCAGCCCTATACACCACAGTACCGCGGCCCAGGCGCTATCACCGGCCGCACCACTTGTAAGAAGCGAGCGCATTGTTTCAACAATCGGCGTCATCGGCTGGTGTTCGGCAAAAGCGCGTACCGCCGAACTCATGCCGTCCGTCGGTACAAATGAAGGGCTTACAAAAACAAGAAGCAGAAGGATATAACTAAACGAGCCCGCACCTTCAACCGACTTCGCGAGCAGGCCAAACATTATCGCCATCCATGTGGTTGCAAGAGTAAACAGCGTGAGCAGCCCGCCAAATAACAGCCATTCCATAAAGCCTGCGTTCGAACGAAAACCGGCTATAGCCGCCACGAGAATAACAAGCAGAACGGAGAAAAGATTGGAAAGCACCGACGACACCGCGTGGCCGCCCAAAATCGACGAAGGGGCTACCGGCATAGTTTTAAACCGGTTAATGATCCCCTTTTGCAAGTCCATATTAAGGCGCACCGCAGCATATGCAATACCACTTACCACCGTCATAGCCACGACGCCCGGCACGATAAAATCGATGTACTTCACCGGTCCGTGGCTGAACATACTTCCGATCGAACCGCCAAACACATACACGAACAGCAGCATCATCGCGATCGGCATTGCCGCAACCGTAATGATCGTGTCCATGCTACGCACCGTGTGGCGCAAACTGCGCTTTGCCATGGTCCAGGTATCAAATAGCGCATGCATTATTTTGTCTCCTTTTTCTCATTTATAACTTTCAAAAAGACGTCGTCGAGTGTCGGTGCTTTTTGTGCAAATTCAGCGATTTCGATTTTCGCAGCTTCAAGCTGGCCAAGGAGCCGAGCAAACTGCCGCGCGCTGCCATCGGTCGTTACGATGAGTGAAAGTGCCTCTTCGTTCTGCGATATTTCGTACTCTTTTAGCAGTTTCGCCGCAGCACGAAGTTGTGTTACGTCATGAAATTGCAGCTCCACCTGACCTTGCGGCAATAGTTTTTTCAACTCCACAGGCGTTCCTTCGGCCACAATTTTTCCGTCGCGCAAAATGGCGATTTTATCGGCCAGCTGGTCGGCTTCGTCTAAATATTGCGTCGTCAAAAAAACCGTAGTGCCGCCTCTTGCCAGCGCTTTAATCGTTTCCCACATCGCATTACGGCTTTGCGGATCAAGACCGGTAGTCGGCTCGTCAAAAAAGATAACGGACGGATCCCCAATCAAACTCATGGCGATATCGAGGCGGCGGCGCATGCCGCCAGAGTATGTTGCTACCCGGCGGTCGGCCGCGTCTTTCAGATCGAACTGATCCAGCAGCGCATCCGCTGTTTCCTTCGAACTTTTTACATGGCGCAGATTCCCGATCATTTCTAGATTTTCACGTCCCGTAAGAATATCATCAACGGCCGCAAACTGACCCGTCAGGCTAATGCATTCTCTTACCTCTTGAGCATTCTTAGAAACGTCATTACCGTCCACGGCAGCCGCGCCGCTATCGGCCTTTAGTAGCGTCGTCAAGATATTGATCGTGGTCGTTTTGCCAGCTCCGTTGGCGCCCAGCATCGCGAAAATCGTACCTTTTTCAACGTCGAACGAGACGTCTTTTAGCACCTCGACTTTCTTGTAAGCCTTGCGCAGATTACTGGCAGTAATCGCGGCAGTTTTGTTTGCCATGGCAGTTCTCCTTATTTAATTTTTACGTTATCAAGCGTGGCTTTAGCGCCCTTTAACAGCGCGTACGTCACTTTGTCCATGGTTGCACCGTCGAAAATCGCGTGCTTCACATCGGAATGGCGGAATGACACATCATTCAGTACTGCGTTTCTAAACGATGTATTTTTAAGTGATGAATTAGCAAAATTCGTACCGTTTAACGTATGTCCGTCAAAAGCTACGCTGCTTAGGTCGGAGTGGCTGAAGGCAGCACCGTCAAGTTTCGCACCTGCAAAAGCAGAACCCTTAAACGCCGACGCTTTGAACTGTACGTTCGTGAGATCTGCTTCCTCAAACGACGCATCCTGAAGATCGCTTCCTGCAAAACTTGCGTTCACTAGGTTTGCGCCCCTGAATGAAGCGCTTCGCAAATCTGCAGCCCTGAATTTCGCCTCCGTCAGGTCGGCTCGGTCGAAATTCGTTTCCGAGAGCGAAGCAAAGCTGAAGTCGGCGCCCGATAAATTCGTGTCGCTCAGATCGCTTTCTTTCAGCTCGGTCATCGAAAATTTAGATTTACTTTTCTTCGCGATCTTAAATGTCTCACGCAGGGTTTTGCCCACCGAACGGCCGTCGTCGGCATCTTCTTGGGGCTGCCGCGGCATAGCCTTCGGCTGGACCTGCTCCATGATTTCAGAAACGTCACCAAACGAATCGATGGTTATCTGATACGCCTCATCATCGCTCTTCCCCTGCGCTTTTAGATCCTGATATTTTTCCGTCAGGTTGGAGAGCAGCTCCTGCTCCACGTCGTGCCTGGACGGAAAGTCGCCGTACGACTTGAACGCCTCGTCTATAAATTGTTTCAGTTTCTTTTCCATGACTTTTCCTTTCTTATAATAATTCGTCTAAAATTTGCTTTGCCCACTCCCAATTCCGCTTGTTGGTTTCGTACAATTCGCGGCCGGTCGGCGTGATTCGATAATATTTCCGGCGCCCGCCCTGGCTTTCATCACCCCAATACGAAACGATGTGCTTGTCGCCCTCAAGGCGTTTCAAGCTTGAGTACATCGTCGCTTCTTTCAGCTCGTAAAGCTGGTGCGAATGCTCGGATATAAGTTTTGTGATTTCGTAGCCATACTTATCGCCATCCACCAGCAGCCTGAGGATGATCGTGTCGGTATGACCGCGAAGTAAATCTGATGATAATTTTTTATCTATCATGGCTACAGTGTATATCATATTACTATGACTGTCAAGGTAGTTTATTATATTAAGTAAAAAGGCTCTGCGTATTACAGAAGCCTTTTTACTTTTTCCAATTTTTTATAGGGCGCCTTTACTCCCCGACGGTACCCGTTTGTACCTCTCCCGCCCGCTGATAGTAGGCAAAAATCACGCCATTTTTTGTTACTAAACTATCCGTCAGCGTAAATGCCGCCGGCATGGTGCCTTCACCAAACAGGCGCTTGCCCGCACCCAGCGTGATAGGAAACGTCATGAGGCACAGCTCATCAACCAGATCATATTTAAACAATGTCTGCGCCAAGTTGCCGCTACCATGAACCTTGATTGGCGCACCTTCCGACTCTTTGAGCTTTTTGATGTCGTCGGTGTTTTTAAGCAACACCGAGTTTTTCCAGCCCGATTTCTCTACATCCGTTTCACTCATCACATCGCTCACCACGTATTTCGTAACATCCAGGATGCCCGGCCACATATCGGCGTGCTTCGGCCAATACCCGGCGAAAAGCTCGAACGTCTTTTGGCCCAGCAGAATATCCGTAGACTCCATCCATCTTTTCATAAAATCACCGGCAGATTCATCTGCTTCAGCAAAGTACGGCGCCGTCCAGCCGCCATATTTAAAATCACTCGACGTATCTTCTTCAGGGCCACCGGGCGCCTGCATGACGCCGTCCAGCGTAATAAATTCTTGGACGATTATTTTTCTCATGCTTTTATTTTAGCATGTAGAACTTATACACGATCGCAACGGTTAAAAGCATCCCAAGCACCAACCATGCCAGCAAGTCAAAATGACGTGCCGTAGTCATCTGTAGAAATTCGCCCACCCGGCCGTTTCCTTTCGGTGCCGAAAAGTTAAGCCTGTGCAGCGCGCCGTTGATAAGCAGTAATCCTGCGAAACATATGAGGCAAAATATACAGATTGCTCCGATTACAAACGTGCTAGTATAGAGAAACCACAACGCAAAAAGAAGCATGAAAACAGCCAAACCTTGAGTGACGTAAAGCGCCCGCCTAGTAAGCCTACTGCCCGTAGCTCCAAGCAGCCCAACCACCACGAATGCAGTGAAAATCGTCATACAAATGAGCGAATTCGGAAACCCAAACAGCGAACTTTGCGGTGCGTTCAATACGGTACTGCAACTGAAAACATCGTTTATGTTACACGGCAAAGCCGCTCCTTTGTTTTCTATAAGGACAAGCTTTTCAATCGTTTGCAAAAACGCGGCTACCAGGCCTAAAGCGCCGCCGATTGTCAGAACGAGATACCGCCTCTTATCGGTTTTCATGAAAGAAGCGCTCCCCCGTCCACTACGATTTGCTCGCCTGTCATGTAGCTCGAGAGTTCCGATGCTAAGAACAACGCGACCTTTCCTATTTCGTCGGGATCGCCCATTCTATGCATAGGAATTTTAGATAAAAATGCCTCGGCCACCTGCTTTGCATCTCCACCGGCCGACCCACCCTGCATTGCCTCAACGCCGGGTGTTTGAATTCCGCCGGGTGCAATCGCGTTCACCGAGATATTGAACGGCGCAAGTTCAAGCGCGGCGTTCTTGGTGAATCCCCACACGCCATGCTTGGAAGCGTCGTAATGCGCCAGCCCCACCATCGACGGATGCACCGCATCGATCGACGTGATATTAATGATTTTTCCTCCGCCCTGGTTTTTCATAATGTCGGAAGCGTGTTTGGTGGTAAGAAAAACACTCCGCAGGTTAACATGAATTACTTTTTCAAACTCGTCTTTACTCATGTACTGGATGGGTTTTGCCGGGTAAATTCCTGCGTTGTTGACCAGTACGTCGATGGCACCGTACGTTTCGTTACATACTTCGATCATTTTTTGCACGGAGCCTTCATCAGACACGTCGACGCACATCGCCTCGGCGCTCCAATCATTTGCTCGAAGTTCATGCGCCGCCTTTTCAGCTCCTTCGCGGTCAATATCAACGACAAAAACCCGCGCGCCGGCCTCTGCCAGGCGGTAGCAAATGCCGAGGCCGATCCCCTTGGCTCCGCCGGTGACGATCGCGGTTTTACCCTTCAAGTTCAAAAGTTCCGATAGTGGCGTGCGTTTTTCCATGGTCCTCCTATGCGTGTTGCTTTTCCCTTCTACTCTGAGCCTACGACCGGGAAAAAACTATGAGATAGATCACTGTTTTTTAGAGACCGACTTCATGGCGAGGCCGCTTACAGGCGCCTATAGTGAGATTAGATATGTAACGACATGGGAGGTCAGTATAATGAATTTTTTATCACCGCAACCGCCAGCCGTCATCTCAAGCATGAAGCGGCTGGAAGAAGAGTATAATCTCTTAACAAAGCGCCGCGCAACACTGATTCGTGAGATCGGAGACGTCTCGGATCATTCCCTCCCGCTTAATAAATTGCGCAAATGCGAACTAAAAACCCTCAACGACCACATACAAAAAATCGAGAAGTTCTTAAAACGATATGGCTTTATAACTGATGAAAGCGAGGTATATCGTGGCACTCTTAAGCACAGTCCATGCTGACAGAATACGGCAAGAGCTGAGGGAAGCCGGCGTTTCCCATATGGCCATGCTGCGGTTCACGGCCCGGTATTTGCCGAAGGTCATACACGACGACGAGCATATTAAAGCGGCGGTCTTTGGACGCCATAAAGAGAGCGAGGGGCTTTTTGGTTATATAGAAGGCATCCTTGTAGCAACCGACAAACGCATCCTTTATCTCGATCACGAACCTGGCTTTACAACCATGGATGAAATCTCCTACGAGGTTGTTTCGGGCGTACGAGAGTCGACTTCTGGTATTCACTCGAGCCTCACTCTCTTTACTAAAATGGGTAACTATACAGTTTCTTTTGCCAGGGACATACCGGTTAAAAAATTCGCCGACTATATTGAAGCCCGAAGAATTGACGACACGCATACATACAACAAAGCCTACGATAATAAATTTCTCCCCGCTTCGCCGCCGGAACTTTCATCCGGCCAGAACGCCGCGACATTCCTGCAAAATCACGAAGTTGCCGTTCTCTCAACCATCGACCGCAACGGCAATGTAAGCGGCGCGGCCGTCTATTATCTGCTGGAAGGAAGCTTCATTTATATCATCACAAAAGAAGGAACAAAAAAGGCGCGAAATATGCTTAGCAGCCCGCAAGTCGCTCTAACAATATATGATGCCGAGCAACTGCAAACCGTGCAAATACAGGGCCATGCCGAAACCGAAACAGACCCCGCACTCAAGGAGTTCGTGTACCAGCAGATGATAAAATCCCGACCGTATGCAGGTGGAGACAGCCTACCGCCGGTCACCGCGCTCCATAGCGGCGCGTTTGTCGTATTCCGCATCGCCCCGATGAAATTTGCCTTTTCGAATTTTAACAAGTAATCCATGCTTGTCGCTTTTTTCGATACCTTATATAGTTAAGGCAGAGGCGATAGATGGAAGAGCAGGTTGCAAAAACCATAAAAAAATTTTTCTCCAACTATCCTTTAAGGCGCTACAAAAAAGGCCAGATTCTTATTTATGGCGGCGACGAACCTGCCGGCGTGTTTCACCTTGTAAGTGGCAGGGTCCGCCAATACGATATTAATTACCGGGGCGACGAAATTGTCGTGAATGTTTTCCAGCCTCCTGCATTCTTCCCCATGTCATGGGCGGTCAACAAAAGCCGCAATCTGTATTTCTTTGAAACGGCAACCGACGTCGAGCTAAGGCAAGCGCCGGCAGACCGCGTTACCGAATTCCTAAAAGATAACCCTAGCGTTACCTACGACCTGCTTCGGCGGCTCTATTCCGGCACCGACGGCCTGCAGCGCCGCATGGCACACCTTATGGGTGGCAGCGCCCGAAGCCGGATCCTTTTCGAGCTGATCATTGAATGTGCGCGGTTTGGCGAAGTTAAAAAGAATGGCGTATGTATCCTCGCAATAAACGAAAGTGAACTTGCCAAACGTACCGGACTATCACGCGAAACCGTCAACCGTGAGATTTCTAAGCTCAAACAGCGTGGTCTTTTAACGCATACTGGGCAAAAGATATCGGTCGTGGGCCTTAAAAATCTGCAGGAAGAACTTGGCGATGATCTTTAATGGTGTACTATGAATATGTAGATATAATTATTACAAAAAGGATGGGCATGAAACGAGAAACTCTAGACAAACTTATATCATCAACCGGGCTGATAGTTGCAGTCCTGCTGCTTATGGCGAGCGGTGGATTATTCTACGCGTATAACTTCGTCCACACTCAGGTGCACGACCAGCTTGCATCGGAAAAAATCATGTTTCCTGAAGCGAATAACAAAGGCCTCGCGGCTCTTGAAAAAACCGATCGTGACGCAGTGAGTGCTTACGCCGGCCAGCAGGTGCTTACCGGCGCCCAAGCAAAAGTATTCGCGGATAACTACATTGCCGCTCACCTGAAAAAGATCGGTGGTGGTAAAACATACTCCGAACTCAGCGCCGCATCACTCGCTGACCCTTCCGATCAAAAACTGGCCGGCCAGGTACAAACCGTCTTCCGAGGTGAAACACTGCGCGGACTGCTGCTAAACGCTTACGCGTTCGATACTATGGCTATGGTCGCCAAGGTAGCTTCGGCTGTCGCGGCTGTTGCAGGCGTCGTACTGGTTGTACTTGCACTGCTCGGTTTCCGTCACGCTGGCAAAGCGAAAAAATAACGGTTCTTTCACCTCAAACACAATAATAGGGACTGGATGCAGTTCCTATTATTGTTGCCGCCAAAAGTCACGAGCACCCGTATAGACTATAATCCAAGCTCACCGATTTTTTCGGCAGCCGTCATATGTATCACAGAATACAGCTTACCGTAGTCGTTCCAGCAAAAGTCACCTTCTTCGCCTCTGTACCACAAACTCTGCGGCAGGTTCTCGTAGGCCTCCCCGAGCTCGTATAGCTCTTCTTTGCTAAGCGCCGTGATATACTTCACGTCATCGCCAGCCTGATACGCCGCATTTCCGATCTTTGCCGCGTAAAGATACGTTTCGTTGTAAAATTCCTTCCCCGCCGCATCTTTCGCATGGGTATTGAACTGAGCGAGCGGCACCAAATCTTCTTTTTTAAGCGTAATACCTAGCTCTTCCGACAGCTCGCGCACCGCAGCATCGTCAACTTCTTCACCCTCATCGACTCCTCCACCAAGTAGCCGCGTAATGCTCGGCGGAAAGAAATACGGCTTCGCGCCGGTCAAAACCTGCCCCTCATCATTAATCGCCGCGATCAGCACGCATTTTTTACGGTAGAGGTTTCCAAAAGCCGCTTCAACATTCAGGTTAAGTTCGATTGTTTCCATATATCCTTCCAAATACTTCAATATTGCTTCATTTTACCACAAAAGTAAGCCGCTAGGCCCTTCTTACCAGGCTGCCTACGGGCACACGGATGCGCAATATACGGACACCACTTGCAAATCTAAATTCGCGAAGCGCTTGGCGCAGGCCGGTCATATCGGAGAGCTCGGTACAATCAACGCTTCGTGACACAACTTCGTTCATTACCGAGTCAATCGAACCGGCAGGGGTTTGACCGCCAGTACACCAAGATACGCCGTTGTCGATGATAATAATACCGAGGTTGAGTCTTCGCACGACAGCCTCATCAACTATACCCCGCCCTTCGTGCAGGAAAGAGGTATCTCCGACAATCGCGTAGGATTCACCCATGGCCTCAGCGATTCCGATGGCCGTACTTACCGCCACCCCAAGCGAAAGCGCTACATCAATCGTGTCGGTGGTTTCCACCGTAAATTGCGTAATGTCTCCCGTTACAGGTTTATCATGAAGGAACGTATGAATTTCCTTAAAGATTACCTCATAGCTATCCCATTTTACAAATTTCGTCTTAACGCCACGCTCAGCTTGCGATGCACGTTCTAGCGAAGTCTCGCCAGTCAGCGCACCGATCTTTTCGTACACATAGCCATTTCCCTCTTCCACAATTTTAATCCTGTCGTGCGACCGGACAAAATCAAGGATTTGCACACTCGGAAGCGGCAATGTTTTCACGGTGAGCGTATCGTCTCCTGTGTTCTCACTGTTTGCCGAGCCAAACACAATCACGCCATTAGATGTTTTCTTCGGAGAGAGAGCGTGTTTACTCTTTGCATATTCGTCTATTTGTTTATGTTTCTCACTTAGACGAGCTTCCTGCTGCTTAAAATAATAGGGATGGACTACGTATTTTTCAGGATTTTTTACATAACTACGAGCCTCGTCTTCTTTTGGAGTACTGCGCTTGAAATTGGACGCGCTGTCAAAAAACGACCCAGTTAAGCGAAGGACGACCGGAACGTCTAACTGCTCAGACAACGAAAAAGCGCCCCGGCAAAAGTCATACGCATCCTGCGCCGATTCCGGCTCGTACCAAAACCCGCCGTAAAAATCGAAATAATGGCGCGAATCCTGACTCTCCTGCGACCCCACAACAGTTATATCGTCTGTCACAACCACAACAAGACCCGCGTTCACCCCTCCGATAATTGAATGTAAAAACGCATCGCTCGCTACGTTCATCCCGACATTTTTAAAGGTCACGACCGTACGGTTTCCCGCAAGGCTTGCTCCATACGCCGAAGCATACGCCGCCCGCTCGTTTAGGGATATCTGGAGCATGCCAAGCTCCTCGGCAATTTCGTGCGAGTGAAAACCAGGAAAATTATAAACGCTCTTCACGCCTCCATCCTGCAGCCCCGCTACGACAGATCCTATGCCCATAAACTATATCCTTTCCAGCACTTCATGTGCTATTCGTTTCTTCTGGTCTATGCTCATTTCCGAAACTTGCATCTGCTCAATCATGGAGACACCACGAGAAAGCGAATCTTCTCCGTTGGCGTTTACAAACCTCACCATCCGACCCATATCCCGATAAATAGCAAAAGCTCTGGCGTATTCATCCGTAAAGAACCTGTACGCATCTACAGTTTGCAGGTCTTGCACGCTAATTTCTCTCCCTAACCGGCTCTTATAATCAGCATCGCTGGCGCAGCTTACCAGGCACATCGCATCCGGTATGATCACCCGATCTTCGTTGATTCTTTGATGATAAAGAGATTTCGCATAGTCATACGCGTCATGCCATCCTTCTCTCTGTAGACGCCTAATAAACTTCTGGAAAAGGACCACCGATAAAAACGTCCGGTCTGTCGCAACATCTCGCAAGGCATCGTCGGCATCCTTCTTTCTCTCGTCTTCAAGGCTGGCAAAGAAATCAACATTCGCGACGGCCATCTCTTCCGTCAATGCCGGGAACGGAGGATAGTTTTCAATCCCGCCCGCATACACATCCGTCTCGGGCACGACAGCAAAACCGTCATTTTCACCTATTAATTTCAGTAAAGACGACTTTCCCGTATAGGAGTGTCCTTCCAGACTAATAATCATGCTTGCATTATATGTACAATATGTGTAAAATTCAATGCAATAAAAGAAAAACGCGACATTGCAACATTACATCGTAATGCATTCTTCAATCGACTCCCACGGCCGAAACGGCAAGAAGAAGCCCAAGAAGACTGGTTACGCACATAGTAATCATGAGTCAGACAATGACAGTCAGGGACCACACGGCAGGACATGAAAAAGTATATTCACATCGAAGGCGTAGATCTTTCGGGAAAAACAAGCGTCGCACGCGCATTCGTCGATAGACAGGGCGAGCCATGGGACATTCGGTCGGGGACCTTATGCGACGACAACCCGCTGCGCGAGCTCGCAGATGAACTTTGCGAAACAGGCCTATACGGCAATGACACACTCGGCATGGCTTACGCAGCCGCACTCAAGGCGGACCTCGACCTATATACAGCCCCGGAAAGAGACACTGTGCAAGAATCAACCATTTTGCTTCGCTCTCTTGCGTATCACGCCATCAATGGTAATCACGGCGTACTCCGGCTCTTCGAAGAAATGGCCCCCTACCATCCAAAATTCGATGATTCCTTCATGCTGACAGCCTCGCATGCAGCACGGCTGGAGCGGCTCGAATCGCGCGCTCATAACACCGAACACGATCTCATGCTCGTTCGGGATCCGAGGCGATTTTATAGCATTGAAGACAGCGTCAAAGACTATTCACAGGAGCTGTTCGGCACACAAATTATCGACACAACAGATATGACAATCGCCGAAGTAGCAACCTATATCGACGGTAAAATTAATTCCAAGGTAAGTGCAGTATCATGAGAAAGAACGTTAACGTAGCAATCATAGGCGGATCGGGCTTTTGGTCAGAAATAAGCCACCACAAACACATTAAAGAAATCCGCAAAGACGTCCCGGTCTCACTGAAGGCAATCGTCGATCCGGTCAATCCATATAAGATCAGCCACCACGCAAACTTGCAAAGCATGCTTGAAACCGACAACCCTGAGTGGGTAGATCCCGCTCATTACGACAACGAAGACGCGATCATCCAGTACTTGAAGGACTCTCTCGACGTAAACCTGGTTATTATCGCTTCAACCCCTTGCACGCACTACGAATATGGCGTCAGTACAATAAAACACCGCCTCAATACCATTTGCGACAAGCCGATCATAAGCCACAACAATGCCTCTACCGACCCCGAGGCTGCGCAGCTTATCATGGATCAGTACAATAAGCTGCTCGATGCGTATGAAGAAGCAAAGCGTGATACTCCGACATTACTCTTTCACTCCATCCTGCGTCGGCGCGCGCTACACGCATTCGTGCGCGTCGCAGAAGACGTCAAAGAAGTGTACGAAAAAACTGGCGCCGGCGTTAACAACATGACGATCGTTGTAAACGGAGGTAAATATAAATTCCCGGCAGAGCTGGATAAGCCTGGCGCACACGGCTACCTGGAGGGTGTAGGCTCGATTTCACACTCCGCCTACCATTATCTCGACGTCATGTCGTGGTACCTGGACAACGCACCAGGGCAGGCTGCATACATTCGGCCGCGGCTCAACTACATTTTCCGGATCAGCGATTACCTAAAGGTCGGCTCGTACGCGTCGCTAGCCAAAATTATCGACGAGGACGCCGCCGCCCTCGAGACCCCCGAACTTTCAAATGAAACCCTCGGCTGCGAACTCAACGCCGGCTTTACGTTTGATCTGCTCGACAAAGACGAAAATCTGGTTGGCTCAAATTCATTCCTCTTCAATCTCGTAAGCTTTAGCCCTCGCGTCATAAAGTATAGTAAAGACGTACACGAACCAGCCGATAAAAAGGGCGGAGGACGCATGTCACATGTTATTATGGACGTTCATCAGGACGGGCTGCAAAGCTGGCAGATCACAAAAAATGACGTGGTGTTTGAAGACAATAGCATCCACGCCATGTGCAGGCGTCATCCTATGCTAGGAAAAGAAACGAGCGAGGTTATCACCGACGAAAATGCCTACACTTCCGGCGTGACTCTCGAAGACCTTCTTCGGGTCGTGCTTGAAAATGTCTCCGAAGATAAGGCTATCGAAAACCACCCTAACATTCGCTCGCTCAACGAAGAGCGCCTCGCAACCCAGCTTTACGGTTTTTGCTACAAGCTTATTGCCGATAACTACCGACGCAACGACACCGAGCCGTCAAAGGTTACGATACGAGGCTAAGCTTACGATGGATGATTTCTTAAAACTGCAAGACGGCGTCAAGAAGGATGAAGCGCGCAACGAAAATTTCCTTCACCTCACCCCGAACGAGCCTGTCATGTCGGACACAGCCAGGCAGTTTCTTCTTACGAAACTGTCCGACCGCTACTATTTTGGGCCAGGTACCGACGGAGTAATGGATAACGGAGCATTTACTGCTCTTGGCCTTACCGGCGTCGGCAACATTGTGTGCGCTGCCGAAGATGCCACGAAAGAAATGCTTGGTGCCGCCTCGGTAAACCTCAACTGTCTCTCTGGCGTTCATGCGATGATGTGCGTGCTTCTCTCCGTCACCGAGCCGGGCGATACCGTCATGACACTAAACCACGATCACGGCGGCCATTTTGCAACGAAGGGTATCCTTAAGAGCATCGGCCGCGACAGTATCGACACGGTGTACGACTTCGCTACGCAACAATTCGATGTAAAGGCTACGGCGACTGCGTTTCACGCGGCGGGCGCTGTTGCTTTATACCTGGACGTTTCGTACTACACCGCTCCGATTAACGTTCGGGAACTGCGCGAGGCGCTCGGCGATGACGCTCTTATAATATTCGACGCCAGTCACACCATGGGCTTAATGATGGGCGGCACGATATCTTCACCACTGCGGGAGGGAGCCAACATCGTGTGTGCAAATACTCACAAAACCCTGCCCGGCCCACAAAAGGGTATGATAGCCTACAGGGATACTTCGCTCGCAGAGAGGGCCGACGCCACGATTAACAGCTGCCTTTACTCAAGCTCACATACAGGCTCGATGCTTGCGCTGGCTACAACCATACTCGAGATGCAGTCTTACGGCCGCGAATACAGCCAGCAAATAGTAAATAACGCGCAGGCACTCGGCGAAGCACTGGTCAAACAGGATCTCAAAGTGCGCAAAAATCCCGATGGAACATATTCCCGCACTCACCAGGTACACCTGCTTACCGAATCACTTGGACACTACCGCAGCTTATACGACAACCTATACCGCAACTCAATCGCCGTTGCGTTCGACGACCCAAATATCTTAAGCAACGGACCGTTCATACGTCTCGGAACACAAGAAATCACCCGCCGCGGAATGAAAGAAAGCGACATGCGCACGATCGCGCGTTTTATAAAGCAAGCAATCAGCGGCGGCGACGTACGCGACGAGGTAGAAGTATTCAAAAAGTGCTTCAATCACGTTCATTACTCTTTCGACTCTGCCGCGCGGAAGTAGCCACCCTTTCTGTCTATCTTACTAAAGACGCGTAGACTCGCTCGGTCGTATCCGGCGAGCAATGCGCCGCAACGTGACTCATAGCCTGCTCAACAAGATGAGGCTGAGCGTACGGATTTATCGCCTGAAAAAGTACCTGTTGCCCGCCATCGGAAATGGCACCCTCTTTCAGCCTGCGCTGCAGATACCGAGTATAATACGCTCGCGGACTCACACTTATTCTTTGCGGAAGCAGGAGCTTTCTTCCGTCCGTATTTTGCGATGTCTGCAGTGCAACCGACGCAATGAGCCGGTCAAGCGAGTAGTAAACATACGTCTCCGGGCCCTCTCGGTCCAGCCATCTCTGCCAGATCTTACCTTGTTCGCTTTCAGGGTCCGTTGCCTGCTCAAGGAACCTAGCCAAAAAGACATCCACCGCAGGATCAAACACATCGCAGTCCGCCACATAATTACCTTCGCTGTCGGTTTCCCTTATGTCATCGAGTGAAGTGTCGGTCATTCCGCCATTAATACGATAATGTATACGCTTATGACCTTCGTCCTCATCGATCCAATCCCTAGCATACGGCCCATCAAGAACCGGAGTCACTTCAAACTCATCGCTTCGCCATGCGTGGTCACGAAACGTTATGTAGTGCCGTTGCAGCTCCCGGATTAATCCGATAGGCGCGTCAATGACCACAGGTTTGCTTGGGTCGATTTCTTCAAGCGGCACAACTTTTGATTCCTGCTCAAAACTCGCCCGGCACTCTTCGGACATATACGGGTGCTGGGCATTATCGAGATAATACGTCAAAAACATGTTTGCAAAACGCACCCAGCTCTCAGTATCGTAGGTTTGCCTGGTACGCTCAAACAGAGACTCTCCAGGTACTGAGACCACATCACGATACGCCATATAGCCGCCTTCGCGAAGCGCTTCATTCGTAGCACAAAATGCTTGCTCAAGCGCCGGGTAGCCGCCGCCGTAAGAATACACCTCGTGAAAAACGGCGCACGCGACAACGACGTCGGAGCTCTCTTTTCCAACAATCTGGTCGATATTCCTTGCGTCGCCCACATGGAATGTTGATGCGCCGATTTCATCAAAATGCTCGCGCGCTTTTCGCAGCGCCTCCGATTCGATTCCATCAAGTTCTATCAGCTTAAGACTCAGTCCACCCATGTAAACCGGCAGCTGCGTTTTTATGGCATCGGTAAGAGCCTCGAGCGCAACGCCACCTCCTGGCCCAATCTCAACGATATCTGCCATCTGGCGAGGGTGCCGCGGATCATGCAAACGCCGCAATGCATCGACCGTCAGCTCGCACTTGTCGGCACCCGACCCGTTTGCGGCCTTATCTAAATAAGTTTCAGTTCGTTTTTCTTGCAGGTGGAATTGCCCCATTATAACACTCCTTAATCAATACCGTCATCGCTCAACCACCTAGCTGTACGCAACATCATATAATAAAATTATTCCTGCGTAAATATAATGTTATACTTGCTTCATGAGTGAAATTCTTGACGTTGTTAACGAAAACGACGAAGTTACAGGACAGGCAGAGCGTGACAAGATTCACCGCGTCGGGCTTCTTTGCCGCTTAGTATATGTATGTTTTTACACGGCCGGCGGAGATGTAATTCTCCAAAAACGCAGCCTCACGAAAAAGAACGATGCCGGCAAGCTAACATCGACGGTCAGTGGACACGTTGCAAGCGGTCAAAATTACCTTGAGGCCGCCCTCAGAGAAACTTTCGAAGAGTCGGGAGTGGAAGTTGCGCCAAGCGATTTGGTGAATCTAGGAATAATACGAGCTAACTACGTCGAGGGAGATTACATAAGCAACGCACTTCGCGGACTCTTTGCTTACAAGTTTGACGGCGACGTGAGCGACCTAAAGGTAGAAGCAATGGATGGCGCCGGGTTTGTGAGCATGCCGGTAGAGGAATTAGAAAAGCAGCTTAACTCAGAACCGGAAAAGTTTTCAA